>NZ_JAFFQE010000004.1:300000-482868 GCF_016919005.1 Desulfopila inferna | reverse complement strand
CGCGTCAATAGAGACACAGGGTGCCCAGGGAAACAAAATTCTGTCACTGACAGCTTTTGGATTATTGTTTTTGGCCAGAATGGTTTTCTTGGCTTGCTAAGCCTCTATATAGTGCTGCTATGGCCGATCCTGTTGCTGATCAAACGTTTACCCGCGGTTGAATGGTCCCAGCCTGTAAACGGCCCTGCGGCCGCACTCTCAGTGGTGCTTTTAGGATTTACTATCGACTCCATGGCAAATGCAATGATCAGCCCTATTTATTTTGTCATTGCCGGGGCACTTATCTCTTACCAACATATCCAGGACTTTGCGCAAAAGGATACTTCTGTCAATCGGTTTACGGCCGAGGTAAATCGCAACGGATAAAATGAACACTCGAAAGCAGATGATTTTTCGACTTGCTATTATAATCATCAATTACCGAACGCCAAATTTCATTCGGAATTGTCTCGAAAGTCTCAACGGCCAGCTTGACCCGCAGCGCGATATTGTGGTCATTGTCGATAACGCGTCTAACGATGGATCTGATTTTTTAATCGAACAGTTCATCAAGGAACGAAGCTGGACACAATGGGTACGCCTCTTGCGGTCCCCAAAAAACGGAGGTTTTTCAGCTGGAAATAACTATGGAATCCGGCGGACCAATTCAAAATTCTACCTTTTGCTCAACAGTGATACTGTTGTCCGGCCCGACGCAATCAAGCAGCTACTATATGCCAGTGAAAGATATAAAGAAATTTTCCTATTTAGCCCGAGGTTGGAATGGCCTGACAGGAAACCCCAGGAAAGCTGCTTTCGTTTTTGGCGCCCTTCTCATGAGTTTTTTGCCGCTGCGCGGACTGGAATGGTGGAGAAGCTATTTGCTTACCAGGGGATAACCTACTCTGATCCCCACCAACCAATGACACCTGATTGGACAAGTTTCGCCTGTGTACTGATCCGGAAAGAGGCGTTAGATCGCATTGGCTTGCTTGACGAAGGCTACTTCATGTACTTCGATGATATGGATTTCTGCCGACGAGCACGCGAGGTAGGGCTGGATATATTACACTGGCCGGCTGCACGTGTAGTACATCTTCGAGGAGGTAGTGGGCCAGTCAAACAATTGTCGGCTGCGAGAAAACGTCCCCCTAAATATTGGTATTCTTCACGTAACCGTTACTATGCCAAATTCTATGGCCGCCTAGGATTATGGCAGGCAAATTTATTTTGGTACGCAGGTCGTATACTTTCTCTGGCCCGCGAAATGACCAGGCTGAAGCAGCCTCACTCCTGCGAACGGCAATGGCTCGACATTTGGACCAATGCCTTAAATCCACTGGAAAAATAGTCAATTTTCTTTACTTCAGAGAAATACAATGAAAAGGATGTCTGATTTTCTTTATCATTGGCTCGGTTAAATGTGGCGCAAGATAATGAGTATCCAAAAAACGATATGGTTATCATGGAGAAATAAAATCCAAAGAGAATCCAACAGATGAAGATACTGAAGGAAATATGGCGAGCTATGTGGAGCAGCTGGGAGCGTTCTCTCTTCTTATATGCGCTGGTCCGTAATCTGCCGGGACAATATGGCTTTCAGTTGCGAAAATGTTTGTTGATCGGGAAATTCGGCTCAACCGGAACGAACATCAAAATCCATGAAGGTTTCCGGTTCCGACAAATCCACAAGATTTATTTAGGTGACTACATCAATATCGGCGTTGACTGTTTTATTCAAGCAAGCGGTAGCCTTGAAATCGGCGATTACACTATAATTGGCCCGGGGGTGAAGATTTGGACTCAGAACCACATCACGGACAGTACCGATATCCCTATCCAAAAACAGGGAACAGAGTATAAGAAAATTATAATCGGCCGGGACTGCTGGATAGGTTCTAATGCCTTTATAATGCCTGGTACCGTACTCGGAGATGGCACTGTTGTCTCGGCGGGTGCCGTAGTGGGCGCTAAGAAATATCCCCCATTCGCAATTCTCGCCGGTAATCCTGCTCGCGTTATCGGAATACGAACAAATGATCCTCATCATAATAGAAACTAAGTGAACCAATTATTTTTCAAACGGAGAAGCCTTGGAAAAACTGGTACGCCAGGCAGGATTCGAACCTGCGACCTACGGATTAGAAGTCCGTTGCTCTATCCAGCTGAGCTACTGGCGCATATATTTTGATGTCGGTGTGTGGCGGGAAAGCACCGGTCGACATATTAACCAGAAAGTTGCAAAAAGCAACTCCATTCTTGGTACTACTCTATTTCTTTTACTCTTTTCCAGACCGGCCCCGACTCCGTATCTATAACGGTGATGCCCTGGCGTTCAAGTTCTTCACGGGCAGCGTCGGCGGCCTGCCAGTCCTTGCCGGTGCGTGCCTTTTCCCTGAGCTTAATCAGGGCATCGACTTCGCGTCCCAGCGGGCAACCCTGAAGCTTGAAAATTCGCAGGACCTCGTTCATCTTTCTGAGGCTTTCCAGGATATAGTTCTTCTGATCGCGGTCAAGATGATTAACCTGCAAAATCGGGTTGGTTTTCTTGATGAATTTATAGATTGCGGCCATGGCCTTGGAGACATTGAGATCGTCATCCATGGCCTCGAAAAACTGCTCCTCCATGGCGGAGACGAAGGCTGTCACCTCTGGATGCGGCTTGCCCGGCGGCAGACAGTTGAGCTTACAGGTAAATTCATCGAGGCGGCGCAGGGCGGTACGGATATTATCCAGCCTTCTCAACGTAAAATTGATAGGCTTTCTGTAATGGACGGTGAGCATCATAAAGCGGATCTCACGGCCGGTATAGCCCTGTAGCAGTAAATCCTTGACGGTGACGACATTGCCGGTTTCCTTCGACATCTTCTTGCCGTCTACCAGAAGCAGTTCCGAGTGAAGCCAGAATTTCGACAAGGGCTTGCCGGTGAGCGCCTCGGCGATGGCAATTTCATTCTCATGGTGAGGAAACATCAGATTCCTGCTCGAGGTATGAATATCGAGAGTGGTGCCCAGATGCCTGGTGGCCATGGCGGAGCACTCCACATGCCAACTGGGCCTGACATTGCCCCACTCGCTCTCAAAAAAAATCCCTTTTTTCAGCTCTGCCAGGGTAGAACGCTTCAACAGAGTAAAATCTCGGGGGTTGTCCTTTTCGTAATCGTCCAGATCGACGGTTTTGCCTACCTGGATCTTACTGAGATCGACCCCGGAGAGGCGGCCGTAGCGCTCGAACTTGGAAATATCGAAATAGATCGAGCCATGTTTTTCATAGGCATAGCCTTTCTGCACCAGCTCATGCGCCATCTCGATCATATCCTGAACGTTTTCCGAGGCCTTGGGATAACCACTGGCGTGCTTGGCTCCGAGAGTATCAATATCATCCATGAATCCCTGGATATAGCGCTCGGTAAACTGCTTTATCGGTTCTCCGGCCTCTTCGGCGCCATTGATGGTATTGTCGTCAAGGTCGGTGAAGTTCATATAGGAACGTACCTTCATCCCTTTTATTTCCAGATACCGGGTAATCAGATCGGTAACGATGAAGCGGCGACAGAGCAGGAGATCGGCAGGTTCATAGGCCGTGGGACCGCAGGAATAGATGGTGACCTCATCCTCGTTCTGCGGCACAAAAACCTCCTTCTTCTTGCTGATGGTATTGAAGAAGCGTAGCTCTGACTTTTTGCCATCGCTCTTTTCCTGCTTAGTAAAGAGCGGAGTACTCAGATATCTCTCACCGCCGTCGGGCAGGATGACCACCATCAGCCCCTCCTCGAGATGTCTGGCGTAATCAAGGGCCGCGGACATGGCTGCGCCACTGGACATGCCAACCAGAATTCCTTCATGGGAAGCGAGCTTGCGCGCCATATTAAAGGCATTCTCATCCTCAATCCAGACCACTTCATCGGGAACGTTCTTATTAAAGATACCAGGCTTATAGGACTCTTTCATGTTCTTGAGCCCCTGGATTTTATGACCAAGATGCGGCTCGACCGCGATGACTCGCACCTGAGGCTGATGCTCCTTAAACCAGGCGCACAGTCCCATCACGGTACCCGAGGTTCCAAGGGTGGCGACAATATGTGTGAGTTTGCCGCCGGTCTGCTTCCAGATCTCGGGTGCTGTATGATTATAATGGGCCCTCCAGTTGGCTTCGTTGTTGAACTGGTCGGTGAGAAAATAGCGCTCCGGAAACTCGCGCGCCATGGCATATGACTTCTCGATGGCCCCGTCGGTGCTTCTGTTGGCGGGGGTAAGCAGAATTTCGGCGCCGTAGGCCTGCATTATCTTACGCCGCTCGACGGAGGCCGATTCCGGCATAACCAAAACACAGCGGTATCCCTTGGCGGCACAGACCATGGCCAGACCAATACCGGTGTTGCCGCTGGTAGCCTCGAGGACAATTTTATTCTTGGTGAGCTCACCGCTGGCCTCGCCGGCCTCGATCATGGAGAGGGAAATCCTTTCCTTAACGGAACCACCGGGATTGGCGGATTCTATTTTGCCATATACCCGAAGCTTGCCGGGTTTGACAAGACGGTTTATACGAACAAGCGGCGTATTGCCGATCGCATCCAGTATGGTATTTAAAAGCATGTGACTTCTTTCCTTCTTTTTCCTGCTATTTCATTGGCCGGCTGCCGCCGGCACTATCAGCTTTTCTGCTTACGGCGGCAGGCCTTGGTCAGATACCATAGGCGGATAAGCGATTCCCGAATGGCTTCGTCCTCGATTATTCCGACCTGCTTTTCAAATTTACGCAATGCCTCCGGATCCGGGGAAACAAAGATGATTTCCGGCAGCTCTTTGGAAGGTCCCTGTTCTTCATCCCGCGGCAGGAGAAATCTGATGTCGCGGATACGCGATCTGGTGAGCGTTGCATTGATATCATCCAATATCCGCATCTTCTCGAACTGCAGCTGCTGCATCCAGGTGGAGCTTTCCACCTCCAGCCAGAGAACATCCTTGACGATCTTTAAAGGCCGGGAACAGCAGGCAACATTTTCCCCCACCACCTTCTCCCAGATGGGAAAGAAGGAATGCATCTCAAGCTTGGCAGCCCAACCCTGATGGCGAACCACCTCTGGCAGCACCCCGGAAACGGTCATGTATTTTCTGTTTTTTCCTGATCCCATCCATCTTTTCCTTTGCAATAAAACCTCCATATTCTTTAATGTGGATCAGCAAAAATGGCAAGGGATGTACTCCGGGGAGAGAAAAAAAGCCCGCATACTGCAAAAGTATGCGGGCTTGTCTTATCAGCTGTAAGGGATGATGTACTCATCCATCTCGGCAACTGCGATGATTTTTACGAGATCATCAAGGATCAGTATATTGCCAGGTATTCATCAAGTTCCCACTGGGAAACATTGGTTCGGAAAGCATCCCATTCCTTGATTTTTGCCTCGATAAATTTCTCGAAGATATGATTACCGAGAGTTTCTCTGGCGATCGGATTTGCCCTGAGTTCCTCAATGGCTTCCATGAGATTTGCAGGAAGAACGGTAATGCCCTCCTCACTCATCTGCGCACTGGTCATCTCAAAGAGATCTTTGTTGACCGAAGGAGGCGGCTGGAGCTTATTCTTCACTCCGTCAAGACCTGAATTGAGCATCATGGCAAAAGCCAGATAAGGATTGCAGGTCGGATCGGGACAGCGAATCTCTGTTCTGGTGGACATACCCCGTGCCGCAGGAATCCGGATGAGAACGGAGCGGTTGGAGGCAGACCATGCCGCATACACCGGAGCCTCATAACCGGGCACCAGGCGCTTATAGGAGTTGACCAGCGGATTGGTGATGGCGGCAAACCCGCGGGCATTTTTTAATGCACCGGCGATGTATTGATAGGCGACTTCAGAGAGCTGCAGCGAGTCGGCATCATCATAGAAGGCATTGGTGCCGTCAAGATGAAAAAGAGACTGGTTGGTGTGCATTCCCGAACCATTAATTCCGAATATCGGCTTGGGCATAAAGGTTGCATGAAGACCGTAATTTTTGGCTATGGTCTTGACCACCCACTTAAAGGTAACGGTATTATCCGCAGCAGCAAGGGCATCGGCATATTTGAAGTTGATCTCGTGCTGGCCCTCAGCAACCTCGTGGTGGGAGGCCTCGATCTCGAAGCCCATCATCTCCAGGGTTTCAATGATTTCACGTCGGCAGTCGTTGGCAGTATCTTCGGGATCCAGAGAAAAGTAACCGGCTACATCATTGGTTCTGGTGGTCGGAGCGCCATTCGCATCTTTCTCAAAGAGGAAAAACTCGGATTCGGTCCCAACATTCATTGTAAAGCCCATTTCCCGGGCCTCTGCCAGAACCCTCTTCAGATTGACCCGGGGACAGCCCTCGAATGGTTTCCCGTTTGATTTATAGACATCACAGATGATACGTGCAGCTGCCACCCCCTGCTTGTTGCGCCAGGGCAGCACGGTAAAGGTATCATAATCCGGTTTAAGGTACATATCTGATTCATTGATTCTGGCAAAACCGTCGATGGATGAGCCATCAAACATCATATCGCCGTCAAGAGCCTTCTCTATCTGGCTCAGTGGGAGCGCGACATTCTTCATTAAACCAAAAATGTCGACAAATTGAAGACGAAAATAGCGAATGTTCTGTTCTTTAATAGTCTTCATTATTTCTTCTCTAGTCATTTTACCTGTCTCCTTAGTTATAATATTTCGCCAATTCTCGGCCTCAAATCATCTACGATCGAAAAACCCCTTTTTTTACTATTTATTACACAAAACGTAATATGTAAATACTTTTTTGTTACAAGAATGTTATTTTTTCTCATTTTCCAGGCTAATCGTATACAGCAGCCCATTTACTATTTCCTTTTTAAAATCATTGTCTTGTATTTTTGCGTTGTTGTTGTCAAGTACATAGAAGACATCAATCAATCGCTCCACCTCAGTCGCAATGAATGCCTTGTAGATACTTAACCCGAAATCCGCCATGGTCTGCGTAATTCTGTAGAGCTGCCCCTCTCTGTCCGTGCCATACACCTCTATGACGGTATAGCGGGCAGAAGTTTCGTTATCCATTACCACCTTCGGCTGCTCTTTGGAAAGCAGTTCCCTTCGGCGGCCGTATGCATCGGCAAGCTTATTGAAAAGCCTGTGACTCAGCCCCAAACGATGGGCAATGGCAAGATCGAGCTCTTTGTTAAGAGAACGCCAGTCTCTCTCGGAAAAGGATGTACCATCGGTTGGGCGGACATCAAGCACATCAACCACGGTTCCGTCATTCCAGGTAAATATCCGTGCATTAAGCACGGTCAGGTTGTTCAAGGCCATGACACCGCAAATCTTGGCGAGCAGGCCGGCCTGATCAGTGGCCATGATCAACAGCGACCAGTATTCCTTCTCCTCCTCGGCAAACACCAACGACTTTTGACGGAGAAGGCGATAATTATCACGGTGCGTAACAACATGTCTTGCCACCGTTCCAGAATTAAAGGAAAGCAGATAATCCGGAGAGAGCTCATCAACTGTGATTTTAAGACCATCCTTCCCGGCAAGCAGTTCGGATACCTGCTCTCTAAGCCAGAGAACTCCCTGCTCAACCTGGCTCTCGACCAGACCGGCATGGGCATGATCAAATCCAGAAAATTCAAGATAAGGCTTGATCTTGAGAAACATCTCCTGCAGCAAAGAGGCTTTCCATTCACTCCAGGCCGATGGCCCCGTTGCTCTGGAATCTGCTATGGCAACAAGATAGAGCATTCCGAGCCGTGCCGGGGTCCCGATTTGTTGCGCACAGTTTTTAATGAATTCACTGTCGTTCAGATCCCGCCTCAGGGCGTTTTCCGGCATAAAGAGATGGTGCTCCACCAGGAAGCGTAACTCGCTGGACTCCTTTTCACTCAGTCCCATGCGAAGCCCGATGCCGCCTACAATTTCCGCGCCTTCCCGGGAGTGATCCCTGCCGGAACCCTTGCCGATATCGTGAAGCAGCGCCCCCAGAAACATGACCCAGGAATATTCGACCAGAGTAAAGGCAGCTTCCTGCTCCGCCACAACCCGCTGAAGTTCATCGACGGCCTGCAGTGAATGACGGTCAACGGTATAAACATGATAGACATCATGCTGAACCAGGGTATGGATCCTGGAAAACTCAGGAATATAGGCCGAAAGCAGCCCTGTCTCCAGCATTACTCCGAGGACGTCGGCAACATTGACGCTATTTTCAAGGATGGCCAGAAATGCTTTGGCGGCACGGGTAGAGCTCCGCACCTTTGCAGTTATGAGGTTAAGATTGGCCGATACCATCTTTCGCGAACGATGATGCACCGGTACTCCAAGACGTCCGGAGGCAAGAAACAGACGGAGCAACAGGTGCGGTTTTTTCCGCAGATCGTCCGGCGAAGCAACGAGATGGAGGGTTCCACCACGCAGCTCGACACCCTTTTCAATCACTTTATCCGCAACCTCTCCGTCACCGCCGATCTCCAAAACATCAGCGACATGGGCGAAAAACTGATCAGTGACAACGGCAATGTTCTGCATGTGAGCGTAGGTGTCCCGCATAAAGACCTCGACAGCGAGAGAGCCTTCGTGGTCACGGTAGGAAAAGGCTTCGGCGATCTCCTCCTGCTGTTCAAAGTGGAGCTGGTCATTCTTTCGTCCGGAAACATAATGCAGCCTGTTCCGTATCCTGATCAGCATATCCCAGGAGGCCACGAAAGGGGCCTGCTCCTCGGGAGCGAGAATGCCGGCGTTAACGATGCCGTTTAAACCCTCAAGACCATAGACGACCGCTGCTGTCCAGAGCATTGACTGGATATCGCGCAGCCCGCCCTTGCCCTCCTTGATGTGCGGTTCGAGCAGATAGGAGTGGCTCCCGTATTTTTCACGGCGCTCACGCCGGAAGCGTTCCATGGTTTCAACAAACTCCCGGCGTCGCCCTTCGACAAACTGCGAGCGATAGGTGGAAAGCAGTTCAAAATAGAGGAGTTGCGACCCGGCGAGCAGCCTGGCATCGAGCAGGGCCACCCGAAAAAAGAAGTCTTCTCCGGCCAGCGCCACCGCCTCTTCCACACTGCGCACGCCATGTCCCACTTCAAGCCCCGTGTCCCAGAGAGGATAGAGGACCGCATCCGCAACCCGGCCGATATCGTCCCTGACATCCGGACGAAAAAGAATCATTAAATCGATATCGGAATAGGGGAATAGTTCTTGCCTGCCATAGCCGCCAAGAGCAACCAACGCCACGGATTCAGCGACAGCGGCGATATCCGCCCCCAGAAAACGCTCCTGAACAAAATCATCCACCAGTTTCGCCTGCCCCCGCAACAGGGCTTGACCGCTCAGACCCTGCTGCCAGAGAGCTTCGAGCGCTTCTCTTTTTGCTCGTATTGGAAGCTTCATACGCTATAGCGCGTCCCTGTTTTCCTCTCCGGTGCGCACCCGCACTACCCGCTCGACGGGCATGACGAAGATCTTGCCGTCACCGATTTTTCCGGTATTCGCCGCTTTTCTGATGACCTCGACAACCGCATCCGCCCGATCAGCGGCGACAACTATTTCTATTTTTATTTTCGGAATAAAATCAACAATATATTCGGCGCCGCGATAAATTTCCTTATGGCCTTTCTGGCGGCCATAGCCTTTGACCTCCGAGAGGGTCATCCCCTGGATCCCGATTTCATTTAATGCCTCTTTGACATCATCCAGCTTGAAAGGCTTCACTATCGCCTCTATCTTTTTCATATCACAACCCCTTTGTCACTTATCTCGCAGAGCCCCACTGAAAGGATGGTGCACCAGTTATTTTCCTCAACACTCACACAACTACACTATACACGTTTTCCACAAAACAGGGGGAGCAATGGTATTTTGAGCGCTCAGCCTGGAGTGTTGTAAGCCGTCTCGGAATGCTGCGTTGAATCAAGCCCCCGCACCTCGTCCTCGGCACTGACCCTCAGCCCGATTACCGTATGGATTACCTTAAAAAGTACCCAACTGACCACAAAGGCATATACTCCGACAATCAGGATACCTTTCACCTGGATGAACAGCTGCACCGGATTCCCGTAAATGAGACCATCAACACCACCCGGATTAATTGCCTTTGAAGCAAAAATACCGAGACATAGAGTACCAACGACGCCACCTACGCCATGGATACCAACTACGTCCAGTGAATCATCCAGGCGCAGCTTAGTCTTTATATTAACCGCGAAATAACAGACGATGCCTGCTATCATGCCAATAAGAATAGCCGCGTTAGGACCGACAAATCCCGCAGTCGGTGTTATTGTGGCAAGTCCCGAAATAGCCCCTGAGGCGGCCCCCAGTGTTGTCGCCTTACCCTGTTTCAACCATTCCATCATTACCCAGGTGGCCATTCCCGCCATACCGGCAAGATGAGTCGCCACGAAAGCGGTGGCGGCAACCTCATCCGCAGCAAGGGCCGATCCGCTGTTGAAGCCAAACCAGCCAAACCACAGCAGGCCCGTCCCCAGCACCGTCATCGGCAGATTATGGGGCATAAAACTGGTTCTGCCGTACCCTTTCCTTGGACCGATGACCAGCACCCCTGCCAACGCCGCCACCCCACAGGTTAGGTGAACCACCAAACCGCCGGCAAAATCAAGCACTCCCATGCTGCCAAGCCATCCGCCGCTTCCCCAGATCCAATGACAGACCGGATTATAGACAAGTATAGCCCAGAGCACCGAAAACAGCAGAAAAGGAGCAAAACGGACCCTCTCGGCAAAGGCACCGGCAATGAGGGCAGGGGTTATCACAGCGAACATGCACTGATAAATCATAAAGACGGTCTGCGGAATCGTAGTTGCATAATCCGGACTCGGCGCGCTGGTTACCCCCTTGAGGCCAAACCAGGCAAGACTGCCGACAACTCCGCCGACATCGGGACCGAACGACATGGAGTAGCCGATATAAACCCATTCTATCGATATTAAGGCAATCATAAACAGGCTCTGCATAATGGTGGCAAGGACATTCTTACTGCGAACCATACCACCATAAAATAGCGCCAACCCGGGGGTCATTAGCAATACCAGGCCTGCAGCGGCTATAATGAATGCCGTATCCGCCTTATCCATTGTCTTCTCCGTCCGTTTCTAAAAATCCCCGCCTGCTCATCTTTTCGACAGGCACCTCTCCAATTCCGCCTGGATTTGCATAATCTCTTAAATTTATGCACTACCCATTACTTATTATCCAGTATCCAAGGAGCGTACCACAACTCCGATAAAAATTTTTTATGCATAGGATTAAATTACTTATCAATTTATTGTGTATTTTTTTTGACAAAAAATATTATACATTTTTGTAAACGACAAGCAAAATGATTACATTTTTGTAGCCTTATAATTTGTGAACTTCCCCCCGCATATATTTGAATCTATCTGAGAAGGCCATTGCTAATGCACAAAGCTGTTATTGCGTTGCAATTTCTACAAGCCATATTATGTTCAGCAAAACAGCAGTTCAAATCACGAATATTCGATACGACCGAGAGCGCCCACGGTTAAGAAACAATCCAGCAAAACATGGTACCACCGCCCTCTGCCTTTTCAGGTCTTGATTATAGCCCATATCCAATATCTAACCCCCAAAAGAGGATAAGTACCTTGGATGTAGAGGGCAATTCACAGTTATCAATGCATTATTCGTTTTCTTGTTTTTTCTGACAGTTTTTCAGGAGTAAGGTACTAAAATGAATGTCAACGGAAAATCCTACAGAACAATCTGGCCTGCGGTCCACAGCTCCGACACCATATGCATCATCGATCAGCGCCAGCTGCCGCACAATTTCGTCATAGAAGAGCTGACCAATCTGGAAATGGCCTGGAGAGCCATACGAGATATGCATGTTCGCGGAGCAGGCCTGATTGGGGCGACTGCCGGTTTCGCCATGCATCTTGCCGCCCTGGAGGCACAAGAAAAGACCTTTACCGCGGATCTTGAGGCGGCCGGAAAATATCTGAACGACAGCAGACCTACGGCAAGAAATCTCGGCTGGGCGGTGGACCGCATACTTCAAGCTGCCGCCGGAGTGGACACTGTCCCGGAAAAACGCCGTATCATCTATGCCACAGCCTGCCGGATTGCCGACGAGGATGCCGGGTTCTGCAGGAAAGTCGGCGAACATGGCAGAGCAATACTGAAGAAAATCAGTGCAAGAAAAAATGGCGACCCCGTCAACATCCTGACCCACTGCAATGCCGGCTGGCTGGCTTTCGTTGATTACGGCAGCGCAACTGCCCCAATCTACGCAGCCCGGGATGCCGGAATCAACGTGCATGTCTGGGTTGATGAAACCCGCCCCTGGAATCAGGGAGCCAAGCTGACAGCCTGGGAGTTGCAGCAGGAAGGTATTCCCAACACCCTGATCACCGACAACGCCGGGGGTCACCTTATGCAAACAGGCAAGGTGGATGTGGTTATCGTCGGTACGGACAGAACCACGCATACCGGTGATGTAGCCAATAAGATAGGGACATACCTCAAGGCTCTGGCGGCAAAAGACAATAACATTCCCTTTTACGTGGCCCTGCCTTCCTCCACCTTCGACTGGAATCTGGACAACGGCAGGGATATTCCCATTGAGATACGCTCCGGTGAGGAAATTACCAGAGTCAGCGGAGTTACCGATGCCGGAACCTCCGAGAGCGTCTGGATTGCCGGCAGGGATACCATAGCGGAGAATTACGCTTTCGACATCACCCCGGCACGGCTGGTCACCGGCCTGATCACCGAACGCGGCATTGTCGAGGCAAACAGAGAATCAATCCACGCCTTGTTCGACGATATGCAGCGACAGGGGGATCATCACGACATTTCACCTCCGATCTGAGCCGTAATCATCCTCATAACGCACGATATCATCCTCGCCGAGATAAGCGCCGATTTGAATTTCTATCATTTCCAAAGGAAGAGTACCGGGATTTTCCAGCCTGTGCACAACCCCGGGAGGCACATAGCTTGAGTGGTTTTCCCGGAGAAGCAGAACATCCTTGCCGCTGGTGATTCGCGCGGTACCTCTGACTACCACCCAGTGTTCATATCGATGATAATGTTTCTGCAGGGAAAGGCCGGCACCGGGGTTCACTACAATTCTGCTTATCTTGTAAAGCTCTCTGGCCTCCAACACGGTGCAACTTCCCCATTGGCGAAAAACCGTGCGATGAAAGCGGCACTCGTCCCTGTTCTTTGCCTTGAGATACTCAACGACTTTTTTGACCCCCTGCACCGAGGACATGGATGACACCAGCACAGCATCCGCCGTCTCCACCACTACTGTATCTTCCAGACCAACGGCGGCAACAAGTTTATCCTCTGCAGCTATCAGGCAGTTGCCGGTGGATTCAAGAATGACATCTCCCCAGTGGGCATTGCCGTCTGCATCCTTTTCCATTATCTCCCATAAGGACTGCCAGGAACCTACATCCCTCCAGTCGAGATCCACAAGAACAACCGAGGCACATTCCGTTTTTTCCATGAGAGCATAATCAATGGAGATATTCTCGACACCGGCCATGCTCACCGAATCAAAACGAAAGAAGAGACCATCTCTGCCGCCGTTTTTGATGGCTTGCACCATATGTTCCTGCAGCCGGAGGCAATGGTTTGCCATTTCCTTCTGCAATGTCTTCACACTGCAGGTGAACATTCCACTGTTCCAGTACCAGTTCTCCCTGCTGAGATATTCCCTGGCCAGTTCGATTCCCGGTTTTTCTCGAAAGGAGAGGACTGCTCCATTCTCACCCGCTTCGATATAGCCATAGCCGGTTTCCGGACTTTGAGGCTGAATGCCGAAGGTGACGATACGTCCATTTTGGGCCAGCACCACCGCTTTTTCGACCGCGTCCAGAAACTCCTGCTCCTTGCTGATCAGATGATCCGATGGCAGCACAAGCATAATAGTCGTTTCATCTCGTTGCAGCCGCACATATTCGGCGGTCCCACAGACGGCGGGACCGGTATTTCTGTCAAACGGTTCCAGCAGGATGGTATATTCCGGGAATATTCCCAGTTCTTCAACCTGCTGCCTGGTGACGAATCTGTGTTCTTCACAAACCACTATTATGGGCGGCAGGATGTTGCCGTCCATCCTGTATACCCGCTCCAGAGTGGACTGCAAAAGCGACCTGTTGCAGGTCAGGCGGAGCAGTTGCTTGGGATAGATTTCGCGGGAAACCGGCCAGAGCCGGGAGCCGCTGCCCCCTGCAAGTATAATGGGTTGAATTTGTATCACATGAAACCTCTTCAGTTCCAAACAAGGTCAAATTATTCGTTTATCAGCCGCAAAAGCTCCTCGGTCTTTTCTTTCAGCAGGCTGTTGTCAGCGCGGCTCTCAACATTAAGCCGCAGCAAGGGCTCGGTATTCGATTTTCGGATATTGAATCTGAAATTTTCATAGGTTACGCTGAGGCCATCGACATAATCCCTGTCGCCGTCACCATAGCGCTCCTCGATTTTGCGGATGACGCCGTCGGCATCCTCGACGATGCTGTTGATCTCCCCCGAAACCGGATAGGCGGCAACCATGTCTTCAACCAGACTGGAGAGGGGCTTTTTTACCTTGCTCAGCAGCGAGCATATCAACAGCCAGGGTATCATGCCGGAGTCGCAGAAGCCAAAATCCCTGAAATAGTGATGGGCCGACATTTCGCCCCCATAAAGGGCGTTCTCGTGACGCATCCGCTCTTTTATAAAGGCATGGCCGGTCCTGGTCATAACCGGAATCCCGCCACACTTTCTCACCTGATCCATGGTATTCCAGATCAGCCTGGGATCGTGGAGGATCTTTTCGCCGGGATATTTGTTGAGCATTTCTTTAGCGAGCAGCCCGACAAGATAATAGCCTTCGATGAACTCCCCCTTTTCATCCCAGAAGAAGCAGCGGTCAAAATCTCCGTCCCAGGCCAGGCCCAAATCGGCGCCATGCTCCAAGACGGCACGAGAAGTTTCTTCCCTCTTTTCAGGAAGCAGCGGGTTTGGAACTCCATGCAGAAAATGACCGTCAGGCTGATGATGAAGTTTATGAAAGGTAAAGGGAAGATGCTCCTCCAGAAGGTCAATTACCTGCCCGGCACAGCCATTACCGCTGTTGACCACGACCTTCAGAGGCATGAGCGCCTCCTTTTTGATATAGCCCAGCAGGTGTTCGATATATTCCTTCCTGCAGCTCAAAGCGGAATATTTCCCAGGATTGCGTACCGGCGCCTCCGCGGGCTCCTCAACCGTATATTCGGCCAGCTTTTGCAGCCCGGTGTTGCCGGAGAGAGGACGTGCTCCGGAAGTGACGATCTTCATGCCGTTATAGTCGGCAGGATTATGGCTGGCTGTAACGATAACGCCGCCGTCCACACCCTGGCCCTCCAGACTGAAAACCGCATGATATATTTCCTCGGTCCCGCAAAGACCGCAATCGAGGACATCGCATCCTCCTTGCCGCAGACCGTCGCTGAGCCGACCGGCAATCTCTTTGCCGCTGAGCCTGATATCCCTGCCGATTACCACTTTCCGCAAGCCGAAAAGCCCAGCCAGACCACGACCGATCCGGTAGGCCAGATCACCATTAAGCTCCTGCGGAACCTTGCCTCGTATGTCATATGCCTTAAAACACGACGATATTGATTTCAAATTTTTCATTTCCCTTTTTATACAAGAATGCTATACTCTTTTTCTTCTCAAAGATGTCTTCTAAGTCTACTCGCTAACCCGCTAACAAGCAAAAATAAATATACTACTTTTTATGAAAGGAATCATACTTGCCGGGGGATCAGGCACGCGGCTCTACCCACTCACCAAGGTTGTCTCCAAGCAGCTTATCCCTGTCTATGACAAACCGATGATTTACTATCCCCTGTCGGTATTGATGCTCGCAGGTATTCGGGAAATCCTTATCATTTCCACCCCTGCCGATTTGCCCCGCTTTGAGGAGCTTTTTGGCGATGGCTCTCAATTTGGTCTGTCCCTGAGCTATGAGGTTCAGCCCGAACCCAAGGGACTGGCCCAGGCCTTTATCATCGGTAAAAAGTTTATCGGCAATGATACGGTGGCGCTCATCCTCGGCGATAATATCTTTTTCGGTCCGGGCTTCTCCCGGATCGTCAGAAATTGCGCCGGCCTCAAAGAGGGCGGCATCATTTTCGGTTATCTGGTTAAGGATCCGGAGCGTTATGGTGTAGTTGAATTTGATAAAGATCATAATGTCATCGGCATTGAAGAAAAACCGCAATTCCCAAAATCAAGATTTGCGGTCCCAGGCCTCTATTTTTACGATAACGAAGTAGTGTCCATTGCAGAGCAGATCAAACCCTCCGCCAGAGATGAGCTTGAAATAACCGATGTCAACATGGAATATCTGCGCCGCGGAAAACTCAAGGTAGAACCTCTCGGCCGCGGCTTCTGCTGGCTCGATACCGGAACCCACGAATCGCTGCAGCATGCCTCAAACTACGTCCAGGTGGTCCAGGACAGGCAGGGACTGAAAATTGCCTGTATCGAGGAGATTGCCATGGAGCTGGGGTATATCTCCATTGATGAAATCACCTATCTGGCCTCCGATATGCTGAAGAACCAGTACGGCAAATATATCGTCGACATCATCGCTGAAAAAAAGGGTTCCAGCCCTTACCGCAACAACCACAACTAACCCAGCTGAGCTGGACTCTTTACAGTACCCCCTTGAGGGGTATAAGAACCTTTAGACAGATTATTTTCCTGCAAAAGAACAAGAAAAACAATCTGTAAGGTACTAATAACGGACACCTTATGAAAATCGTCATCGTCGGCTTTGACGGACAATTAGGTACGGATTGCCGGAGCATCCTGGGCAGGGAACACCAACTCATTACTCCCACTCTGGCCGAACTTGATCTTTGCAACGAGGCAAACACCATCTCCTTTATAACCGCACAACAACCCGATGTGGTTATAAACTGTGCTGCCTACACTGCGGTTGACAATTGCGAAAAGGAAGAAGAGCTATGCCGCAGGATAAACAGCGACGGACCCGCCTTTCTGGCCCGCGCCTGCCGGCAGGCAAAAAGCAGGCTCATTCATATCTCGACGGACTATGTCTTTGACGGCAGGAAAACGGTCCCCCTGGCCTATCGCGAAGATGATCGGGTAAACCCGCTTTCGCAATACGGGAGGACCAAGCTCGACGGGGAAAAAGCGGTGCAGGCTCATTGCCATGACTATGCAATTCTGCGCACCGCCTGGCTCTACTCCGCACATGGACCGAACTTTCTCAAGACCATGCTGCGAATTACCCTTGCCGACCCAACAGCTATCCGCAAGGTTGTCAATGATCAATATGGTTCTCTTACCTGGTCATACACTCTGGCCGAACAGATTGAGGGTTTACTGGATTCCTCCGTCCAGGGGATTATCCATACAACGGCTGACGGCCACTCCAGCTGGTACGAAGCCGCCTGTTACTTTCTGGAAAAGATGGGCGTGAAGCATCGCCTCACTCCCTGTACCACCAGCGAATATCCGACTCCGGCACATCGCCCCGCCAACTCCATCCTTGCCAATACCGTACTTAACGATCTCTCGCTGTCTGTCTTTACGGACTGGCGCAATGATGTCGATAAATTTGTCGAGCGTTATGGGGATGCCCTTTTCAAAGAGCTGCAGTAAAGATGCCTCAGTCTTCCAGATAACTGAGTTTGTCGAGAAGGTGGTGAATATCATTCTTCTCCGAAAGTTTTAGATCGTGGATCTGGAAACCTGCTAAGAAGAAATTCGGGTTTGTATCCTTTTTACACCACAGGCTGGTGGCATCAAGCATCAAATCACGCCGTTCGCTCGCTTCAGCTGGAAGTTGGATTCGCAAACGGAAGTCTTTATTCACTGCTATGGCGTCGTCACTGAGCAGCATTGCTCCCCTGGAAGAAAGATTGATGATATGTCCCAATACCTTGGAGCTCATGCCATCGAATACGCGCAGATAATAAACCAGATATTTTCTTTCGACCTCTCTTCTTTCCTGCGATTCTCCTCCAGAAGAATCCGTCATCACTTACTCCCTTCTTTTACCCTGACAAGCCTGATATCACCGACGGCACCTAGAACTTCCCCGCAGATGACCACCACCCCGGTTATACCCTCTATTGTCTTAGCTGCCGCCAGAGCCTGTTTAACACGTTCCTTTCCCGCGGCTCCACGACCAACCTCATTGCCGAGCCTGGTTGCCGCGGTATCGGCCAGCAGAGTTGATCTGGCAACCACCGTCACCGAATCAGCCTCACCCATGCTGAGACTGTGCCCCACCGTCCCTGAAGAAGTGCAGACTCCCCACGGCATCGGCACGGAAAGCTCAATGCCGACTCTGTTGCTCAACGGTGATTCACCTGCAAAAATGGCTATGACGGCGGATTGTTTGCGGCTGATGAAAATATCACCACCGTTTTCTATGATGATTTCCTGAACCCCTTCCTGTAGCAGTGTCCTGCCGACATATTCGGCAATTCCTCCGGCTACGGCTGCCATTGGCCCTACATTTGCCTTTCTGGCGGCGTCGTACATATCGCGGATGAGGGGTGGTGCTGCGAAATCTTTGGAGAGGGGAGAGAGGGATGAGTAGAAAGCCGGATACCTGATAATATGATCCTCGAGCTGCAGCCTGCACTGCAGAACAATTTCCTCTGCTCTCCTTTGCACATCCCTGTCCGCCTGGATGTGCAGATCTGTTTCCTTTATCAGCACATGCACTTGGATCAAGCCTGCAGCCTGCGCCTGCCCGCGATAGCTTCGGATTGTATATGATTCGGGTTTTTTTCTTCTCTGTTTACTTTTCATCGCCACCGGCATTTTTTAGCCTTGGGGAAAAGCTCATTTTTTACTGTCGGCATCCAATTGAAAAAGGGTCTTGAAGTTGCCACACCAGTATTATACCCTTGCAGTGAAGTGTCGCTTATAGTAATTCGGAAAAGAAGGAACTTTTTATCTCTCCTGCATCACTGCTCCAGCTTGATCGGATCAATGCCTCCTGATTTTAAAATACGCTATTCTATGACCTCTGTACACGAAATTATCCTGCTGTTTACCAAATTTCCACGGCCAGGGTGCTGTAAAACCCGGCTAATCCCGGCCCTTGGTCCCGAGAAAGCAGCACTTGTACAGAAGATAATGACCCAATCGGTTCTACAGAAGATAGACGACTTTTCAAGAATATATCCCTGTAAAACCATAGTATATCACGATGGAGGCTCCACCGGGGAAATGAGTAAATGGCTGGGGAAGAGATTTTTCTATAAAAAACAGCACCCCGGTGAGTTGGGAGAGCGTATGTTCCAGGCCATCGCGGCGCAACTCTCCGACTACCGGGCAGTTCTCCTGGTTGGTGCGGATTGCCCGTCAATAGATAGTGGTATTTTTCAGGAGGGTTTTGCCGCACTGCAGACCAATGATGTGGTTATCGGCCCTGCCTTCGACGGCGGCTATTATCTTATCGGAGTCAGGAAGAGTCTTTCCCTGGAGAGTCTTCATTTTCTCTTTTCCGATATTGCCTGGGGCACCTCTGCTGTCCTGGTCCAGACCCTCAAGAGAATAAACACACTGCAACTCAACCATCAACTTTTGAAGAAGCTTCATGATATCGACACCCCGGAAGATCTCCAATATTTCGATTATAATCCCGACGCGTAACGAGGAGGCCAACATGCCCCCGCTGGCGGCGAATCTGGCAGATGTTGACTGTGAGGTGATTGTCGTTGACGGAGGCAGCAGCGACAGAACTGTTGAACTGGCTGATTTCTATAACTTCAAGGTCCTGAAAACGGAGCCAGGAAGAGCGTCACAGCTCAACCGGGGTGCTGCAGAGGCGGGCGGCAACATCCTGCTGTTTCTCCATGCCGATACCCGTCTGCCGCAAAATTTCGAGGTCGCCGTCCGCCAGGCGGTCAGCGATCCCACCTGCAGCGCCGGCGCCTTCCGGCTGGCAGTTGAAAATGCAACTCCAGGCCTGCGTTTTATCGCAGCCTGCGCCAATGCCCGGTCACTGCTTTTCCGGCTTCCTTATGGCGATCAGGCTATCTTCGTCTCAAGAGAGAACTTTTTCAGGCTGAATATGTTCCCCGAGCTTCCAATTATGGAGGATTATGTCTTTATCAAAAATGCACGGAAACTCGGCAAAATCGTCATCTTAAACGAGTATGCCGTCACCTCCGCCAGAAGATGGCGGCGGCTGGGAATCGCTCGTACCACTTTGATCAACCAGCTTGTCATTGCCGGTTTTTACCTGGGTATTTCACCTCAACGGCTTGCCCTACTCTACAACCGTTGATTTTTCCACAGCTCCACTCTCCTGCTGCTTGTCGTCGAAAAACTTCATGACATCTTCCACAGAAATTGCAGGAGACTGCTGGGTCAGGGATTTGCGTACTTCTTCATCATCTATGAATGTTCTGGCATATTCGGCCGACGAGTTCAGGGCGGGACATGTCTGACATTCCCGCAGCATGGTGTTTTCGGGGGCCATTATCGAACTCAGTACCATATGAAGCATAACAACGACGAGAGCACCCATCACCCCTCCAAAAACCGCGCCAAGGAGCTTGTCAAACCATTTGCTGATAACAATTTCAATGACGCGCGAGAGTCCTTTTCCCAGCAACAGCGTAATAATATAAGTCACCAGGAACAGGATGACGATGCTTGCCATGAATATGACTGTCGGATTATCCGATAAATCTTTTAAAAATGGAAACAATCTGTCATGATACTGGCTGGCGATATAATAACTGACAAAGAGCGCTACCAGACCCGTTACCTGCCTGAGAAATCCCAGCCAGAGACCGCGGGCGATAAAGAGAAGCAATAGGCCAACAACAACAAAATCATATCCTGTCAGATTGACACCGGTCTCCATAATTTCTCCACTATAGTGCTTTACTCTTGAAAAACTGTCACTCAGTTCAGTATCCCGTTGAGGGGTGCCAAAATACTCTGCCTAAAGCTTCTTATCCAACTCAGCCGGTATAGCAGCGTGTTATTTATGTTGAATGCATTAAAATATATAAGAATATGATCCCACAATTTCCTCTCTCTGGAAAAGTAGCAGGAATAGTTGAAATTGCAATGAATATTTATATGAAATGATGGTTGAAAGTATATCTTCCCCCGAAAATATCCTACCGCAGAAGTTCGTTGACACCGTCTCCACCATCTTGCCACGCCTGTTTTTTGCTGCAACGATGATCGAGATTGCAGCTGTACAGCAATTGTCGGAACGAAAATTGCTGAGAAAATGGCTTAATGAAAATGAGCTCTCACAGTGCGAATCCTTCAAACTGACCAGGCGCAGGAACGAATGGCTGGCGGGAAGAGTTTGCGCCAAACTCAGCACCGCTGCCATCGGCGGGTCCTCCGGGAGACTGTTGTCCCCAAAAGAGATAGGTATTGCAAATCGTGCAGACGGCAGACCTTATTGCATTTTGGCGGAAGGGAAAACTCATCCGGAATTTCTGGATGTATCTATCACCCATAGCAGCAAATTTGCCGCCGCTCTAGCCGCTGATTCACTATGCGGCATTGATATCCAACAGTGCCGGGAGGCCCTTGTACGTGTACAGGATCGCTATTGCAGCTGCAGCGAAGAAAGACTTCTCCGCGAGAAATTCAGCTCATCAAGCCAGGTCAGCAGTCTCAACCTGTTGTGGACTGCCAAGGAAGCCGTGCGCAAAACCTTGAGCTATGACGATCTTCCAGGTTTCCTTCAGCTCAAGCTCTGCAAAATCCAACATCATGGAGAGGGGTATTCCATCTTCCTATTTTCTTACCAGAACAGAGAAATAGCAGCCATCTGTACTCATTTCAAGGAGTATGGAATAGCGGTCTGTTTCCTTGAGGGCAAAAACAATGCCAGAACTTCCCGAGGTTGAAGTCGTCCGACGTGGTCTTCTTCCCCATCTGAAGAACAGAAAGGTTCTCGGCTTTCGCTGGAGCGGCAAGAATCTACGCACCATTGTGCCCGAAGGCCTCCTTCGGGAGAGAATGACAAATGCCGTTATCACCGATGTCGGCCGCCGTGCCAAATACCTCCTTTTACCGACAGACCGCGGCGATCTCCTCATCATTCATCTAGGCATGACCGGACAGCTCGGTCTCTTCAGCAAGGGGACTCCGGATGCTAAACATGATCATCTTTTCTTCATTCTCAGCGACAATATTGAGCTGAGATATCACGATGTCAGAAGATTCGGAGCGGTTCATCTGATCACACAGGAAGAAAGAGGTGAAGCGGAGATAAGCTTTTTTCAGTCAACCGGCCCTGAACCTTTCAGTGATACCTGTACGGCTGCGTATCTGCATCATAAAGCCTGCGGCAGTTCCCAGGCCGTCAAGACATTCCTCATGAATGGCAGGATCATCGCCGGGATTGGAAATATCTACGCCAATGAAAGCTTATTTGCAGCCGGAATTCACCCCGCAACCCCTGCCGGAAAGCTGAGTAAAAAACAGTGGCAGCTGCTCCTTAATAAGGTACGCGAAATTCTCAATTGGGCCATCGAATGCGGCGGATCGACCATCAGCGATTTTCTCAATGCCGGCGGCGGCAGCGGTTATTTTCAAGCGAACTTCAGGGTATATGGCCGCGACGGAAAATCCTGCGTGGCCTGCTCGACAACATTGGTCAGACAGGTGATAAGCGGCAGAGCCAGTGTCTTCTGCCCCAGGTGCCAGATGATACGATAACATCATTGCAGCTCAGCTGGAGAGAAAAGACGGCGGAGTCAAGGGCAGGACGGTCGCCAGCTCATCTTTTTTGAGGCGCTTTCTGGCAGCCGGGCAGAAGAGGTAGCAGTTGCCCGTCTCCTTTCCGCCGGCAGGCCTGACCATGACGACTCCTCTCTCTTCGGACAGCACGGCTTCCTGAAGCTTTAATACCCCGGGCTTGCGTACCATCATCTCTTCCTTGAGATAGGCACGTGCCGCAGTCTTCCATTGCACCAGACCCTGCATCGCTAACAGAGCAGGACGTATGAGGACATGGAATAAGGCCTGAACGGCCTGAGGAGGGCCCGGCAGCCCGAAATACAGGCTGTTGCCGATAATGCCGAAAAGCACGGACTTCCCAGGCCGCAGTTTCAGTGAGCTGAAAATTATTTTGCCGCCGCACCGGGTAAAGGTCTCCTCCATCAGATCGTATCGGCCTGGTCCCATTCCCCCCGTACTGATGATGATATCACTGTTGCCATCTTCAACTCTGGTAAGGTGTTTCTCCAGCGCCTCGCGTTGATCCCGCACTGCCCCACAGTCATCACCTCGGCCGCCAAATCCGTGGATAAGAGCGGCCAGCAGATACCTGTTCGATGATATCTTCTGCCCTCTGCTCTGCCTGGCCGGGTTGTCGACAAGCTCGCTGCCGGTGCAAAAAAAAGCTACTTTGGGCCGCTGATAGACCTGCAGTTGGACATACCCTGAATCAGCCAGTCGAGCCAGATGGGCTGGACCAAGACACGCACCGTCACGAAGCAAAAGGGCTCCCCGGCGCAGTGAAGAACCTCTCTTCTGTATGTGAGAGGCAGCCGCCAGTAATGTCTGTTCAGCTATAAAAACACCCCCTTTTCTTTCCCTGCACATCTCTTGAGGGATAACCTTCCAGACACCACGAGGAACCGGGGCACCCGTCATTATCCGGTGGGCGAACCCCGGCCTGTTCCTTCTTATTTGTATATCGCCTGCTGCTATTTCAGCATCGAGACGATACTCCAGGCCGTCCTTTGTTTTCCCAAAAGGAGTTTTGCCAACGGCATAGCCGTCTCGATTGGATTGGCTGAAGGAGGGATAAGATTCGGAAGCGTAAAGAGATGCCGAACAAACACGGCCCAGCGCCTGATTGAGCAATATGTTTTCTGAACGGAGAACGGGGAGATGGTCCCGTATTACTTTCAGGGCCATTTCAAGGCTGGGATTGTTTTTCATGATAATCAAGCACGATGGTGTCACGATAAACACTCTTGCGGACCAAAACTCCGACTTTTAAAAAGCCCGATCTTCCGCGTCGCAGGTTCATCAAGCTCAGCAATATCAGACGATATAGCCCTGCTGCTGCAGGTACAAAAGAATCTCCTGAACCGCCTCCATAGGCGTTATCTCAGAGGTGTCGATTTCAATATCCGGGTTTTTGGGCGGATCGTAGGGATCCGTTATTCCGGTCACACCCTTGACGATACCGGCGCGTGCCCTGGCGTAAAGTCCTTTGCGGTCACGGGCCTCACATACTTCCAGAGGTGTGGAAACATAGACCTCGATATAACCGCCACGGCGCGAGATCAAGTCCCTGTTCGCCTGGCGGGATCCTTCATAGGGCGCAATAGGAGCACAAAGGGCGATGCCTCCGTTTTTCGTGATTTCGCTGGCAACGAATCCGATGCGGGTAATATTCAGATTACGATGCTCCTTGGTAAAGGTAAGCTCTGACGAGAGATTTTTCCTGACAATATCACCGTCAAGGAGGGTAACAGGCCGATCCCGCATTTCCAGAAATTTGACAAGAAGCACCCTGGCAATGGTCGATTTTCCCGAGCCCGACAGTCCGGTCATAAATACCGTGAATCCCTGCTTCGATCTGGGCGGAAAGGTGCGCTGCAGTTCTTGCACGACCTCCGGATACGAGAACCACTCAGGAATATATATCCCCGATGTTAAGCGCCGCTGCAGTTCTTTTGAGGAAATCGTTTCGACCTGCTCCTTTTGATCCGCGGAGATCTCCACATAAATCTTTTTTTCGGGAAGATAGCCGAGATCAATCTGCGGTACCATCTCTATACCTGTCTTTGGGGCCATTTCCGCCACCAGTTCCTGGGCAGCCCCTCTGGGATAAAATCTGTCGTTGCCGTTGATGAAGGGATCGGCATGATCTTCAGCGACCATAAAGTGGCTGCATCCGAAATTTTTCCTGATCACCGCCTGCGACAGTGCCGCCCTGGGACCGGATTTTCTGCCGGCCAGGGGCATCAGCCCCAGCAGAATCATGTTTGGCGGAAATTTGTCGACGAAATGCTGATAACAGCGCACCTGTGTGTAGTAGTCGAGATCGCCTGGGTGAGATAGATCGGCCACCGGGTGCAGGAGGATAGCGGCACCGGCCCGGCGGGCAGCAGTCAATACCATCTCCCGGTGAGCACAATGAAGATAATCATCGGTATGGAAACCGAGAACCTTGCGCCAACCATTCATGGTAAAGCGGCGAACCGTCTCCGACGGGGTGAAACGCAGATCCTGAAAATCATAATGTACAGGCAGACTTACCCCCTCCATGGTACCGCCGACATACCAGTCGGTCTCTCTTTCAAGAAGAGACTGGACCTCCGGATGGAGTGAAGCATCCCTGGTACCATAGACTGCCTCCGCCTCACGGTCTTTGTCCATCGGCCAGATGTCACTGATCGTTAAGACGGCCAGCAACACGCCTTCCTGGTCATTCAAAGCCACCCGCTGGCCAATCTCCAGTGTGTGGGCAGTTTTTTCAGTGACATCGAGGCTGATCGGCATCGGGAAAACGGTGCCGTCCACCAGGCGCATGGTATCAAGAACTGCTTCGTAATTTTCCCTGTTCATATAGCCGTCAAGAGGATACATCCCCCGATTGAGCAGCAGTTCTATATCGGCCAGCTGACGCCCGTAAAGATCGATATTCTGCAGCGTCAGGGCTTCTTGCCGCAGTATCTCGGCCCTGCGGAAGTGGACAATCAAGCTTTCCGAATATTCGATAGTCGACATTTTTTGTACCGTATAATTGATGAGTGTAACAGCTTAGAAATGGTTGATATATCAGTATACAATTACTATAGCCGTTTCTCCGTTCCCCGGCCAGGCAGAAAATCTATCACCCCACTTGTCCACAAGCGTTTGGGGAACACAATATGTGTGAAAATACGAGATTATTTCCCGAGACAGAACTGCTCAAAAATGACATCAAGAATATCTTCGGTAGTGGTTTCACCGACAATATCACCGAGTTGATCGAGACACTCCTGCAGGTCGACGGCGAGAAGATCATTGGTTATTCCCATCTCCAAACCGTCAACTATTCCATCGGCGGCGGCTTTGGCCTTGGTCAGGTTCTGCTTATGACGAAGATTGGGGGCGCAGGCGTCCTCCTGCCATTGATCTTTCGCTCCGGTGACGGTCTCAAAGAGCAGTCGCCTCAGAGCATCCATGCCATGCTGCTCTTTAGCAGATATAAATACCCGCGGCAGATCCTTTTGAAAGGGAATAAAAGTCGCCCGGTCAGTGTCTTGCAACAAGTCGGTTTTATTAATAACCAGGATATTCTGTTTATGAGAGACGCTGGCAAAGAGCACCGTATCTTCGGCGAGAATTCCGTCGGCGCCGTCGATCATGAAGAAGACGATATCGGCCTCGTTGAGAAGCCTCCGCGCCCGTTGGATGCCGAGGGCTTCCACCTCGTCGCCCCCCTCACGGATACCTGCGGTATCGGTGATTCGGACGGGCATTCCCATGACATCGATATGCTCTTCGATACTGTCCCTGGTGGTGCCGGGAATAGCGGTCACCAGGGCACGCTCCTCCTGCAGCAGGGCATTGAGCAGGCTGGACTTGCCGACATTGGGCCGACCGACTATAACCACGGAAATGCCCTCTCGATAAATTCTTCCCTGATCGGCACAGAGCAACAGGTGATCGATAGGCGCAATGACCTCCGCTTTCAACCTGCGCACCATACTCTCACGATCGACAATTTCTACATCCTCATCGGGAAAATCGATGGAAACCTCAATCAGAGCGCGCATGCCTTTTAAGGCCTCACGTATCTTTTCGACGCGCTGATAAAGGGCGCCAGCCAGCTGCTCCTGGGCTATATCAATGCCTTTACGGGTTTTTGCAGCAAGAATATCGATCACGGCTTCGGCTTTGGTCAGATCAATCCGGCCGTTGAGAAATGCGCGTTTGGTAAACTCGCCCGGATCGGCCAGTTCCACGCCACGCTGCAGTATCAATTCAAGTATGGACTGGAGAACAAGGAAGCTGCCGTGACAATGGATCTCAACGACATCCTCGCGGGTATATGTCTTTGGAGATGCCATGTAGACGACGAGGACTTCATCGAGTATACGCTGCTGATCAGGGTCGACAATATTTCCGTGGAAAAGATGATGACTGCGGAAATCGCAGGAAGGATTACCGGGCTGAAAAAGTGACTGCAGCACTGGCAGGGCCGAGGACCCACTAATACGGATAATCCCGATACCACCGGAACCCGGCGGTGTCGAAATGGCGGCAATAGTCGTATCGGTTGTATACTCAGTCATGATGGAGTCGCTATAGAGGCCGATTCGCGGATTTAAAAACGTCAGCTTTTCCGGAGTAAGTCGCTAACTGAGTAATCGGAGAAGATTATTTTTAATCTTCGGAACTACTCGATTTTTTGCGGCTGCTCTGACCTCTCCGGCCTCGCGAATTATTGCGCTTGCGGCCGCTGCTCTTACCGCCCTTGCCCGGTTTATAAATAAGTATTTTTTTGAATAAACCATCACCTACGCTCCTGCTGCGAATTTCTTTATCTTCCTGCAGGCTCATGTGGATGACGCGTCGTTCAGACGGACTCAGCGCTGCTATCACCTGCGTTTTACCATCGACCTTGACCATCTCGGCAAGTTCGAGGGCGCGTTCCTTCAGCTCAGAGAGACGCTTTTCCCGGTAGTTGCCGATATCAACGGTCAGACGCAGTCTGTTGGGTACCTTTCTGGCGATAATTTTGCGTAGCAGATACTGGATCGAATCGAGAGTCTTTCCATCCTGCCCGGTAAGTATGTCTTCGTACTCCTCACCGACGTGACATAAAACGGAGGTTCCGGCACTACTTACCTCAACCTGCGAAGGATATCCCATGAGAGCGAGCAGCCTGCTCAACTCCTCTTTGATAAGCAGCAAAGATTCCTCCGGCAGCTCCTCTTCTTCCGGTATCTCCTGATCATCTGGCATATCGACGTCATCTTCAGACTCATCTTCGGTATCGTCTGCAATTTCAGGTTCAGAGATTATGGCGGGTTGAGGAGGGACAGGCTCTTCTGCGGTATTTTTCTCTTCAGCTACAGGTGGCGATTCCTGGGGTTCCGGGGAGGAAATCTCATTCTCCTCTTTTTCAGCTGCAACGGATGAAACAGCTTTTTCCTCGACCGTTTTGGAATTTTCCCTCTTAGGCCTCCGAGAAGGTGAACCGGACTTTTTTATCCGGGCTCTGATGTGTGCCTTTTTGCGGATCAGCCCGAAAATTCCGGATGAACCTGTTTCAACCACCTCGATTTCCAACTGTTCCTGAGGCACCTGCAGCTCTTTACATGCCTTTTGAATCGCATCGGTAACTTCTTTTCCATAAAAATCTTTATTTTGTGAAGTCATAGACATTCCCTAAGTAGTTATTTCACCGGTCGCCAATTTATGTAAGCCGGCACGAGGCAGCGACTATGCCGCCGCCTTTTCCTTTTTGGCGACTCCCCGATTTATCAGCTGCTGCTGCAGTATTGACAGAAGGTTATTGACAAACCAGTACAGTACCAGACCGGAGGCAAAATTAACGAACATAAAGGTAAAGACCACCGGCAACATCATCATGATCCGGGCCTGTGTCGGGTCGGCGGTTGTCGGAGTAAGCTTCTGTTGAATAAACATGGATGCGCCCATCAACAGGGTAAGTACAGGCAGGCCGCCTAAATAAGGGATATCAAAACCTAACCATAATCTGTCCGGTGCGGATAGATCGTTTATCCAGAGCATGAACGGAGCATGCCGCAGTTCAATACAAAGGAGAAGAACCTTGTAGAGTGCAAAAAAGACGGGAATCTGCAGAACCATCGGCAGACAGCCGCCCAGTGGGTTGACCTTGTAGGTTTTATACAGACTCATGACCTCGCGGTTCATGGCCTGAGGATCGTTTTTAAACTTTTCTTTGATCTTCACCATCTTAGGCTGAAGTTTCTGCATATTCTTCATCGACTTCAGACCCTTTTGAGTAATGGGCCAGAAAATTACCTTGAAGATGATGGTGACCAGGATGATGGCGATACCGTAGTTATGAAAATACTTATTGAAAAAGTTCAACAGTGCCAGCGTTGGCTTGGCAATAATATCAAACCATCCGAAATCTATAGACTTATCCAAGCCATAACCGGTTTCCTTAAGAAGAGAGAGCTTTTTAGGACCATAAAAAAGGCGATAGTCATACACTTTTCCCTCTCCCGGACTCAGGGTGTCCAACTCTCCGGTGAGTCTGGTATAAGCAATATCTTCAGTACCCTGCATCTGATAGGTGGATGGCTCTCTGTTCCCGGGAATGATTGCCCGCATAAAATAGGTCCCCTCATACGCTATCCATTCAAATACTCCTTGAACGGTGTTGGGACCCTCTTCAAATTGCTTGGCTTTATATTCCTGCAGCTCGCCGTTTACATAGGCCGCCGGTCCGTTGAAAAGAAACCGATTAAAGGTACTGCTCTCCTGAAATGGCACGCCAACCTGATAAAGCTGGGGACTGCCCTGCAGAGATAGTTCGGTAGGATTCGATACCTTGATTTGAAGGTCTATCAAATAACTGTCTTGATCAAAGATAAACACCTTTTCGACAGCAAGTCCGCTCGGGGCAATTGCAGACAGGTGCAGTTCACCTTTGCCATTGGAAAAGGTAATAGATTTGTCGGCAGCCTCAAATACAGTTGTAGCAGGAAAAACACTTCCCCAGGCAAATTTGAGGGGGTAGCCCATCTTTGCAGTGTTGTTTATCAGTTGTTTGCCCGGTGAATCCTCCGCATTGGTTTCCTTATGCTCCTTAAGCACAAAACTGGTTACGGTACCGCCCGCTTCCGATATAACGGCGGTGTAAAGCGAGGTTTCTACGGTGATCTTTTCCGCATCGCCATCAGCAGCGGGGGCCGGCACATCAGCGGGGGTTTCATATTCCGGCTCGACCTCGGTCCATTCAGGAGGTTTTGCTTGTTCAGTAGTGGACGGGGCTTGCGTCAGCTCACCCTCCACTACCGTCTGCTTGGTACCAAACCCTACGAAAAAGTATTGATAACCGATCAAGATGACGAACGAAATGAGTATTGCCAGAAAGGCTCTATAGGTATCCATTAATTATCCTGCTCTAGAGGAGTCCTTGGTAAAGTATTGTTAATCCGTCAAAGAAAAGTTTTTGACGCTATGGGAGAGGATCATATCCGCCACTGCAAAAGGGATGACATCGAGCTATGCGCCTGACGCTGAAAAACAGACCCCGCAGGAGTCCGTAACGTTCAATGGCTTCAAGTGCATAGCATGAACAGGTTGGGGTAAATCGACAACTCGGAGGCAAAAGAGGGGAGATAATATATCGATAAAACTTAATGAGGCCTAACGCCGTCTTTCCTGGCCACTGCAAGGGATTTATCTTAATTGTCATCTGATACGCCACCCTTATAAGCGAGAAGTGATACGGCCCGAACGACTGCCCCTGGTGAATCAGACGGAAAAGAAGGCTTTACCGCCATAACGATATCCGAATCGTCAGGGTAAACTTCCCTATGCAGGCGAAACGATTCCCGTATAATCCGCTTAATCCGGTTTCTTTTAACAGCACCCTTAACCTGACGATGTATACTTATACCCAAGCGGTTAAAACCGAGATCGTTTCTGCGATAAATCAAAGTAAAGCCATCGCCGTATAAACGTCTTCCCTGTTTATAAACCTGTTCAAACTCTTTGGTTTTACGCAACAGGCATGTTTTGGAAAGCCCGTATTTTTTCAAGCGAATCAGGCTGACAATCTCTTTCTGCCTCGTGCCCGACGGTTACTCAAAATGGCGCGCCCCGCACGGGTGCTCATACGGGCTCTAAAACCGTGGGCGCGCTTGCGCTTGATGTTGCTGGGCTGAAAAGTACGTTTACTCATTTGCTTACACCTTGGTCTGAATCCACTCGAAGGCGGAAATGTTTCATTTTTTCGATCACAACGAGGAGCTATGAAAGTTGTGTTCTCGCCACAATCCTCTCCCGTCCCGGAATTCCTGCCGGAACCTATAAACTACAAACCAGTAATATTAACCACACATGTACCCTGGTGTCAAACTTTTTCAGAGGCAAACCCATGTACCCGGCTTGTCAATAGGTCTTTCCCATGCTAGACTGGGATGATCTTACCCGTTTTTACTGGATGAGAACCTTTAGACAGATCTTTTCTCGCATTCAACAAGAAGCCCAATCTGCAAGATATTTTCCTATCATCTATGACCCCTCCCATGAAAAATAGACAAATGACAACGTATGAGGATATCGACTGGAACGAACTCTGGCGCAATGGCAGAAAACAGAAGTCATGGCACAGCAAAGGCGCAGAAGACTGGGACAGAAAGGCCGCTTCCTTCAGCGAAAGGAACAACCACTCCCCCTATATTGCACTCTTCCTTTCACGACTGCCGCTGGATCCTTCTTTCTCGATTCTCGATGTCGGTTGTGGCCCGGGAACTCTTGCCCTGCCTTTGGCGGTGCAGGTTGATAGGGTTACCGCCATCGATTATTCCGAAAAAATGCTCGATGCTTTGCGCCAACGTGCCGAGGAAAAAGGTCTTACCAATATCAGCTGCGTACACTGCTCGTGGGAGAGCGACTGGCAAAGCCATGGCATCGAACCGGCGGACATTGCCATCGCCTCTCGATCCATGAATGTTGCCGATCTCTCTGCCGCCATAGACAAGCTTAATGCTTACGGCAGCAGATACGTGTTCATATCCGATCGTATCGCGCCGAGCCCCTTTGATCCTGAGGCCTTCGCCGCCATCGGCCGTGACTTTAATTCAGGACCGGATTATATCTTCACCCTTAATCTTCTCTACAGCAAAGGCATTCATGCCAATGTCGAGATCCTCCAGCTTGACCCGGATATAGAGTTCAAAAGCATGGAGGAAGCACTGCAAACCTACCGCTGGATGTTCAAGGAAATCACCGATACCGAACTGGGAAAGCTGAAGAAATATCTTGAGAGCAGGATTATCGCCACTGCCGACTGTCTGGTACTTCGTCGCCGTTATCCTCCCCGGTGGGCGATGATCTGGTGGAAACAGGAGTCTTGAAAGAAGAGCCTAGGCGTAATATCTGAAACGGCTTGGCAGTACATGTCGTGCGGCAAATCGCCGTTTCAGATCTACAACGCCGCAGATCGGGCTTTTTACGACGCCGTCTTATTTAAAAAACTGCAGCAATGCATGCAGCGTCGTCAAGGGATGAGGTGGGCACCCTGGTATATAAAGATCCACCGGGATCAGACTATTGAGATCGCCGACAACTTCCGTACTGCCGTAAAACGGCCCCCCCGAAATGGCGCAAGCGCCACTGGCAATAACGACCTTGGGTGATGGAACCGCCTCAAAAGTATCAAAAAGGGCCTGTTTCATATTATGCGAGATCGGACCTGTAACATGGATACCATCGGCATGGCGCGGAGATGCCACGAAGTCTATGCCAAAACGGGAAAGATCAAAGAAAGGCGTATTGAGGACATTTGTATCCGCCTCGCAGGCATTACAGCCGGCAGCAGAGACCTGGCGGAGCTGGAGAGAACGGCCGAACAGCTTTTTGAAGTGCTGCTTGGCATGGTCGGCAAGGGCGGGAAGTGATCCGGCCACTATCAAATCCCGGCGGTTTGCCGCACCAAGCTCAAAATTTCGGCTGAAATGGACAAAACCCCCTTCCACGGTTTCGCAGGAACCGCAGAAAGTACAGCGTCCCAGATCAATGGTTTTGTCCTGGGCATCGATTGCCTCCTGCGGACAGATTTCGGCACAGCGTTCAACGATATCCTGGCTGCACCCGGCATCGATCTCAGGCATCCCTCGGTACCGTTTATACAGAGAAATGGTCTCTTTCGGATATTTCGAGGTTTTGCAGCCTTGTTCCTTTTTATTTTTTAATATTTTTAACATATATAGAAACCCTTATGTGTTCGGTATGAGCAACATTCATTGTAACTATTCAGGTTGATCCGTATTATTTGGCCAACCACCTGTCTGTAACTGTTTAGCACCTTACTGCTGAAAAACTGTCATAAAAAACCAGAAAACGAATAATGTATTTAATAACTGTTAATTGCCCTCTATATCTAAGGTACTTATCCCCCTCAAGGGGGTACTGTACAGAGTCCCGGCCGCTTGCGGCTTACCGGGGTTAGAGGCACCCTGACGGGCATAAACTGCGACTCCGGATGCTGCTGAATAGTTACCATTCCTCTACAGGTCAAACCCGCAATAGGAGAGGTTAAAGCTTTTGTTGCACAGCGGAAAATCTGAAATTTGCTGATTTCTCAAAGACACGGCAAGCCCCGTCCAATTGTGAAACGAGGGGTCCTTGATCTTGTAACGCTGCACCCTGCCGGCGCCATCGGTTATTAGGCAGTGAGACACTTCACCGCGCCACCCTTCATTAACAGTGACTACAAATGAATCAGGACTGAGCGTATATTCGGTCATACCCACCTCGGCCCCAGCCGTCTGATCCATATCCAGCAGAAGGTTGATGAGTTTGAGGGAATGCATGATTTCCTCCCGCCGCACCCAGGCCCTGCTGTTCACATCGCCATTGGTAACATGGTTGGAGTTGGCGGGAAGCTCTGCATAACATTCTCCGGGGAAGAAATTTCTGGCATCATAACTCAGGCCGCAAGCCCTGCCGGCATATCCTACCAGGCCAAGGTTCCCAGCCATCTCCGGCGAAACTGTTCCAGTGTGCTCAAATCTGGCCTGCACGGTGTGGGCTGTAAAAAGCAGATCGCAGACATTTTCTATTTCTGAGGTAACCTCCGCGAGTTTTTCCCTGATAAGCAGACGTTGTTCTTTTCCCATTATAAAAGCGATTCCACCGGGTCGGATCAGACCTTTGCCGAAACGGTTGCCGCTCAACACCTGAAGGAGATTGAGAAATTCTCCTCTGATCCTGCCGAAATAGGCGGCAGGTGGATTAAAGGCCACATCACCGCTCAATGCTCCCAAATCTCCTAAATGATTACTTATTCGCTCAAGCTCCAGGGCTATTGTACGCACAATGCGTGCCCCCTTGTCAACATCAAATCCGGCTAGAGCCTCAAAGGCCTGACACATGCAGAGGTTATGAGCAATGGCCGTGTCTCCGGCAATGGATTCACAGATGATCGGGTAGCGTTTATGAGGCAGCGTGGGCAGCATCTTTTCCACCCCCCGATGTTGATAGCCCAGTTGAATTTCAAGATGGAGCACTTCTTCTCCCGCGCATTGAAACCTGAAATGCCCAGGTTCGATAATACCCGCGTGCACCGGACCTACCGCCACCTCATGGATGGACTCGCCTTCCACTTTGAAGTACGGATAGTTTCCGGGGATATCTTCTTCATAATTATTGCCGAAGATATCCTCGAGGCCGCTGTAGTTCTGATGATAGCGCACCATTTTCAGCCAGGGATGGCCATCGGGCCGTATTCCGAACTGCTCGGCGATCTCCCGTTCAAACATATGAAATTTCTCACTGACAGCCCCGGTGAACGACCTATAGGAGCTATCCACATCCGTTTCCACCACATAGAGTGCACTGTTGCGAAGGACCGCCACAATTTTCCTGTCTTCCCCGTCAACGTAGGCAAAGAACTGGACTATGTAGCCATCGTCCTTGATAAATTCAGCAAGCGTCGTGAAAAAGAGTTCGAAGGGTATTTGAGGAATGGCCCGACGTGTAATCGCTTTGCCGCTTTCTATTCTGAGGAGGTTATCCATGATGGCCTCCAATTACCTTGATAGTATTGACGATAGTTGCATGCACGACATCCGGCATCCAGATACAGAGTGTAATCGAGGCAAGAAGCAGCGCATAGGAAGGCAACAGACGCAGGGGGTTCTCTCTGGCTACCACTCTTTCCGATGTTTCACCAAACGACATTGACATGAAGATACGGCCCGTCCCGGCAACCACCGGCACAAGGGCAAAGAAAAAAATTGCGATACTGACATACCGCTCTTGCTGAAAAGCCCCGATGATAATCATAATTTTGCTGATAAAGGTACCGAAGGGAGGCAGACCGGAAATGCCGATAAAACCGGCAAAAAAGGAGACAAAGGTTCTAGGGAGATAGCGGACGATACTGCCGATTCTCTGGACCCTTTTGGTGCCGAAGCTCTGCAGTATATTCCCTGCTGAGAGAAAAAGTGAGGATTTAAGCAGCGAATGATGGATGAGATGGACGAAGGCGCCATACAGAGCAAAGCCGCCGATCCCTACACCAAAGGCAATGATTCCCATATTCTTGATGCTCGAGTAGGCGAGCATACGTTTATAGTCAGGCTGAGAAATAATAAAGACAGCGCCAACCAGCATGGAGAGTAGACCGAAACCAATCAGAACATTACCGGAAAATATGCCGAGCCCGGCAATACTCATAAGCACATGCACTTTATAAATACCAAGAAAAGCGCAGTTGAGCAGCGCACCGGAGAGGAGTGCCGAAGCCGGACTGGGCGCCTGGCTATGGGCATCCGGCAGCCAGGTGTGCATCGGGGCAAGCCCCATTTTGGTGCCGAAGCCGATCACGATGAAGACAAATCCCACTTTCAGCCAGAGCGGATCCAGCTGTGAGGCCACAGTGTTGAGCGAAGAAAAGGTCAGAGGCCCCTCGATATTGCCGATATCCATGGACAGAGTAATAAAGAAACAGCCCAGCAGCGCCAGGGCAATGCCGACGGAACAGATCAATATATATTTCCAGGTTGCCTCCAGCGCTTCCTTGGAGCGATGGATAAATATCAGCGGCGCACTGACCAGGGTGGTCGCCTCGATGGCAATCCAGAGGACAATGGGATGATCGGATAAGGTGACCATGGACATGGTTCCCAGAAAAAGTAGCATACAGCAGGAAAAAACCGGCTTTTGCTCCATCTCAGTATCCCCCATATAGGAAAAGGCATAGAAGGAGATACAGACAAATACAAACGAGGTGACCAGCAGTACCAGCAACCCCTCGGGAGATGCACTGAAATAGTTGGTAAACAGCGGAGTAAGCCTGCCGGCCCAGCTCATCAGGGTAAACTGCAGATGCAGAAGGGCCGTGATCAACAGCAGTACCCTGCCCAGATTAGCCGGCAGAACCAGTGCCGCGATTCCGGTGAAGAATGGCAGCAAGAAGACATATTCAATCATAATCAATCCTTGATATTTTCCGTAAAAAGTCATTGAAGGCCGGGATCGACTTTGGGAAATGCTTGATATACTAGGCGTAGATCGAGCTTTTCACAAGTCCATCAATCCTTTAAGCGTCCAAGTAATGAGGTATCTACATCATCGAAGGCGCTGTTGATGTTGTGCAGGATGATTCCCATAATCATTACGCCGACCAGCAGGTCGAGGAGCACTCCAAACTCGACTATATACATGGTATGGCTGTGCCTGGTGAGAGCAGCACCAATCAGATAGACTCCATTTTCCAGCATCAGATAACCGATCACCTGGGTTATGGCCTTCCTCCTTGCCATCATCAGAAAAAAACCGGTGGCCAGAGTGGTGATAGCAGTTATCAAAACCATGTCCCTGCCCTCAGGCAGCGAAAGACGCAGATGATAGGTGATAAAAAGAGAGCCGAGAATAATGCCCAACCCTGCCAGCAGTGAAGCGTGGTAACCGATAAAAGGCTCTATCTCGCGCTTTATCGCCACCTTTTTCACGGCCATATACAATAAGCCGGGGATCAGCAGTCCCTTGATCAGGATCATGATCTGAAAGAAGATCAGCCCCCCGCTTCCCAGCGAACCATGGCCGGAAAGAAAGAGCGGCGCCAGTGAGACCATAACTCCCTGCAGGGCCATGATCCTGACTAGCGCCATCAGTCTGGTGGAACCCAGCGACAGCAGCACCGAAAGAAGGATGATAACCAGAATTGATTCACTCACATTTATCATTGAAATATCCCCATGGTTAAGATGGCGGCAAAAAATACCAGGGTAAACGAAGTCAGGATGAACTTGGGCACCAGATCCATCTTAAACCGCGCCATTATTGATTCCGTAACGCCCACGGCAACGTAGACCAGAGCGACGACGCCATAGAAGGTCAAAGCCCCGACAATCCCTGGAGTGAAGGGGTAAAAGAGGTGGGAGATAAAAGCTGAGTAGAAGAGCAGCTTGTAAAAAGAAGCCAGTTCGATAAGCGCAAGATCGGGACCGCTGTGATCAAGGATCATGACTTCATGAATCATGGTCAATTCCAGATGAGTGGCGGGATCATCGACCGGCACTCTCGAATTTTCGGTGAGCAGAACCATGAACATCGAGACGATGACGAAAAGCAGTAGTGCTCCCGATTCCCCCATCAGCGAGATGGGAGCAGCTCCGCTAAAATACTCGGCAAAGCTGAGGGATCCGTTGAGTCGGTAGAACAGAATGAGGACGGTGAAAATGGTGATTTCGGCAAGAGTGGAAAAAAAGACCTCCCTGGCCGCCCCCATTCCCTCGAAGGGCGAAGCGGTGTCCAGTGCTGCGATCACCGTAAAAAACCTGCCGATTCCCATGATGTAGAAAAGAACAATGACATCGCCGTGAAATGAAAACAGCGGTGCGGCGCCGCCAAAGGGGAAAAACAGGAGGACAATAATGGCCGAAGAGAAAGAAACCGTGGGCCCAAGCCTGAACACGTTACTGGTGCTGGTGGAATATACCGATCCCTTTCGCAGCAGTTTAACCAGCGTATAATATTTAATCAGCAACGGTGGACCTTTTTTTCCCGCAAAAAAGGCCTTCACCTTCAAGATGATACCTGGAAAAAGCGGTGCCGCAAGCATGGCGACGGCCAGTGATACGAAGGTTTCCATATATACCTCTATCTGAGAAATGAATCTGTAAGGTTCTAACCCAGCTGAGCTGGATAAGAACCTTTAGACAGATTGTTTCTCGCCAAAAACAAGAAAACAATCTGTAAGGTTCTAAATAAAGAAAAGAAGCACAATGATAGTGACGATTATATAGCCGATATACAGCTGAATATGACCATGCTGAATCCAGCGCAGCTTGCCGAGCAGGTAAAGAACAGGTGTGGTCAGGCGATCAACAAGGACTATCTCGGCAATATCATCCACTCGTGTCTCATAGAGGGTTCTGCCGGGAAAAATCCTGGTAATTCCCGAATACCTGGTCCGTATCCGCACAAACGGCTTGAAAAACTCCAGCACACTCATTGCATAGGAAGTACCGGTGTATTGCATACGCACCGTCGGCTGGGTAAATCCACAGCCCCAGGTTGGGCCCCGAACCACAGTTTTGCGCACATAGAGCACATTGCGCAGAAGAGTGCTGCCCAGAAAAACTACCAGAAATAATCGGGCTACGAAGGCTAGATTTCCAGTCACCATCGCAAGATATTGCGGATCCACCGGGGCGAGTGGTTCGATATTTTTCAGCCCCAGAAAGGCCGCGCCCACAAATGGTTCCGGAAAAACACCGATAACAAGGCAGGAAACTGCCAGAATTATCATGGGCACCGTCATCGCAGGACCGCTTTCCCGTGCATTTTCTGCCGCTTTGCTGCGGGGTTCACCCAAAAATACCACGCCGATTACCTTGGTGAAACAGGCTGCAGCCAGCCCGCCTATAATGGCAAGTGAGATTATGGCAAGCATGCTGAAGATAAAGGAGGAACCATGCAGGACAAGGCCATGAAAAGCTGCAAAATAGATTAAAAATTCACTGACAAAACCATTGAATGGCGGCAGGCCGGAAATGGATATGGAGCCGATCAGAAAAGTCCTGCCGGTGGTTGGCATCGTTTTTATCAATCCGCCCAGCTGATCCAGATGGCGTGTGCCGGTTTTCTGCAACACAGCGCCTGCTCCAAGAAACAGCAGGGATTTGAAAATGGAATGATTAAGGACATGGAGCAGAGAGCCGGCAAACCCGAATGCGGCCATCAGGGTGTTGTCGGAAGCGATACCAATCATGCCGATTCCGGCGCCGATCAGGATAATGCCGATATTCTCCACGCTGTGGTAGGCCAACAGTTTTTTAAGATCATGTTTACCGAGGGCATAAACGACCCCAAGCACCCCCGAAATCATACCGAAGCAAAGAACAACCTGCCCAAGGACGATATCAGTCACATTCAGCAAAGAGTAGAGCCGGATTATCCCATATATTCCCATTTTGATCATTACCCCGGACATGACCGCCGAGATATGGCTGGGTGCCGCCGGATGGGCATGGGGCAACCACATATGCAGGGGAAAGATACCCGCCTTTGATCCGAAACCGATGAGAGCGAAAAAAAAGACAATCAACTTGATATTGCCGGGTATCACCGCAAAAGCCGCGAAAGCAAAGGTATCTGTGTGGCTATAGGCCAAAGCGAAAGCAGCGAAAATAAAAATCGCCCCTGCCTGGGTGAAAATAAGATAGATGAAACCGGCCCGGCGGGTCTCCTCTTTTTGATATTCGTGCAAGACCAGAAAGAAGGAGGAGAGCGACATCAACTCCCAGACCAGGGCGAAGCTGATAATATTATCGGCCGTAGCCACCAGGGCCATGGAAATAATAAGCAGATTGAAGAATATAAAGCTGAGTGCGACCCGGCCGCTTTGCTGCGCTTTGTCCATATAATGGAAGCTGTAGAGAACAGCGAGCGGGCATATGGCAAAAATCGGGATTAGAAAAAATGCGGAAAGTGAATCAATGGAAAAAGACAGGGTAAAGATATGCAGCCACTGTATTGAAATAACAGCAACCGCTGTTCCCTGCAAGGGATCGATGGTTGAATATACTCCAATAAGACAGCCGGCGATGGTGATTGCGGTATACCCGGCTTTCATCAGGCTGAATTGTCGGCAGCTCAACAGGGAGAAGAGACCGCCGGCGAATATAACAGTAAGTGAAAGTAAAAAGGTGTCCATCATTCCTCGTTATAATATGTGGTCGTTAGTTAACTATGGCGAATGTTGCGCTGCTTGCGCCGGCCACTGGGTCAGCATTCCGTGGTCATAGTACCTCCATGTTGAGAGCGATGTGATTTTCATTGTTTCGTGGTAGAATGTAGTTGTTTATCTGGGGGTATAAATATCGTAACGGGGAGCCCGCAGCATCCGATCGATCTCATCCTTGAGACTGATCTGGTCGGCATTGATGGTGCTTTGCTGCATCAGTTTAGTGTAGAGCTGTTCCTGCTCAAGCGGGTGTATATATTCGGTCGGGCAAGCGTCCTTGAGCTGCACATGAGCAGCCCAGGGGACAAAGTAAGTGGTCTCGGGATAATTCTGATACGCCGAGATATCTATGTTGAGGCCAGCCACATACAAAAGATTCTTGCCTTCGTAATCGGTACCCCGGCGGATGGATTCGACTGTCCGGGCAAACTCCATCTGGATGTTGATTTTCGCTGCCTTCAAGGCCGGACTCTTATGAGTGACAATGACCGGCATGAATTCGATAAGATTTCTTTCAAGGAGAACCGAATCATCGGTTTCGTGGAGGTTCTCCCTGAAAAAAAACAAATCTGCACAAAGATGGCCGTTGATCGCCTCACCAACACCTCCTTTCCAGGTATATCCTGTAGAATCGATGCGCTTGCGAAAGTCTTCGGATACCTCATAGGTATGCGAGGTACAGTGTGTTGCTACCGGCACGATCCGGTTGTCCGCGGTAGTCTTGACAACTTTGTGCAACCGAAGAACGAGCCCGTCAGTGACTGGTTTTGTGTCAAAGTCGATGAACGAGTCTTTTACTGTAATCAGATGATCGCCGGTATCGGTACGATGTAGAAAAATCCGCTGTCTGGCGAATATATATTGATCAAGATAGGGTTGAATCACATGAGAGATTTTGCCGCAGCTGCTGGAGATGCAGTCGCCATGCATTTTCGGACGCCTGCAGTAGCCGAAGACGGAGGTTGCCGGGTCGTAGCCGACATGACTGGCCTGCACGATAACCGAATCCTCGCCATGACCGGCATGAGGCCCATGACGGTCTGTGGCGATGATGCCCCCTACTCTTCCGTGGTCAAAAGGAAAGGTGCCGAAATGCTTACTGATCAGAATAATAGGAAAGCCTTGGTTCTCGTCGGAGCAAAAAGCGCGGGAAGGCATTATATATCCACTTTCAAAGCCGAGGGACTTACAGAGATTATAAAGCTTCGGAACAAATTCGGCATAGGGAATCGCAAGCCCGCGCACATTGAAAGGGGCGATATCCCGTATAATACCCGGCTTTCTTTCATTCATCATCTACACCGAATCCATAAAAGAATTAGACCAACTGATGCCACACGGCTTATCAATGATCATTGCTGATCCCATTCCAGGGTGATACCATACCAGGGACTGTCTTCGGGGGACTGTTGAGGCAGGCTTAGCAGCTCACAGCCCTCGGCCCGTTCTATCATAAACTGCTCCCACCGAGAGGCTTCTTCCCGGGATAAAAAAGGACCTGTCTCCGTAGTCGATCCGGTTTCTCTGAATTCCCTGGTGATAAAATCCCGTGTTTGTTCAAGACCCTGTGTTATTCCAATGAGAACCTTCATAGCAATGTCCTTTACGACCTGAGGTATGTGCTTCTTCTGTTGTTAATGAATACAATCCTTCATGGTGATGGTAAAAAGAGCTAATACTCAACCAACGCGCTCAAAGGTAAATCCGTAATAAACAGTTTCAGAAAATGTCTGCGGTTCAACAGATACTTCCTCAATATTTTCAATTTTGCTTTTCAGGCTGTTCTGCCAGCCAAGTGCCTCTTCCCGGGAAAGGAAAGGACCGACTTCCGTTAGCGAATCTTTTTCTCCTTGATACAATTCAATGAAATCAACTATTTTTTCAGGATGTCCGGTAATTCCAATAACAATTTTCATGAGTGGTTCCTGCTGGTACCATTGATCGATTGAGAAAAATAGCTATATTTGATGACGAAACAGCACTAGCAAATTATGTGCCACAAAAAATATACACCAAATTACCGATACTTAAGGAACAAAACAGGCCTATTTACTAAAAAATCATGTACCGCATGAGGCACTATGCCCCGTATCGACCACCACTCCCCTTCTCCTTTCTCTGATACCAAATGCCGAAGTTAAGAGACAAGGAACCACTTTCACACACTAAAAAAGATAGATCATTCAGGGATGGTGCAATTTGGGGCAAATTTCCCCATGATGGCAAAATGCCTCAAGGCATGGCGAGGAATTCGGGAGGGGGAAGAGAAATGAAGAACTACAAGGTTTGCGGCTCCTCATAGCGCTGCAGTTTACGATAGAGGGTTTTCCGATCAACCTGAAGGATGCGTGCCGTCAGGGTCCTGTTGCCTCCGGTGGTTTTAAGAACATGCATGATATAGCGCCGCTCCATTTCCTCCATGGAAATGAGTTCCATGGGATCCTGCGCCCCTACGAGAATATAGTCTTTCCTGAAAAGTCGTATCTTTTCAGGAAGATCCTCCGGAACGATCTTGTCGAAATGAGTGAGCACCACAGCATGCTCAATGGCATTGCGAAGTTCGCGCACATTACCGGGCCACTCATAATCCAGCAGTTTTTCGGCGGCGCTGTTGGCAATGCCGGTCACCTCCTTATGCTGTCTGTCGGCAATGTCCTTAAGAAATTTTCCCGCCAGAAGAAGAATATCGGCTCCGCGGGAACGCAGGGGCGGCAGCTCGATATTGATGACATTGAGCCTGTAAAACAGATCTTCCCGGAACAGGCCGTCTTCGACAGCGGATTCAAGATCCCGGTTGGTGGCGGCAATAATTCTGACGTCAAAAGTGCTCTCTGTCGTCCCGCCCACCGGCCTGACGCAGCGCTCCTCAAGCGCCCTCAGCAGCTTGGGCTGCAGGTCCAGCGGTATCTCTCCTATTTCATCAAGGAACAGTGTCCCCCGGTCGGCCTCCAGGATCAGCCCCTTATTGTGCCTGCCGGCATCGGTAAAGGCCCCTTTCTTATGACCGAAAAGCTCGCTCTCCAAAAGCTGTCCCGGCATGGCTGCGCAGTTGATGGTCACCAGTGGATGATTTTTCCTGCTGCTGTTCATATGGACCGCACGGGCGGTCAATTCCTTACCGGAACCGCTTTCTCCGGTGATCAGCAGGGTGGCATCGGAATTGGCAATCCGGCTGAGTTTGGAAAAAAGTTCCTCCATTACTGGACTTTCTCCGATGAGATTGTCATAATTACGCGGTTGCTTCACGGCATGGCGAAGCTCCTTCACCGTTTCCTGAAGGTTCCTGAAGCGCTCTGCTCTTTGCAGAGACAACGCCAGAATATCCATATCAAGGGGCTTGGTTATAAAATCATAGGCCCCTGCCCTGATGGCGGCAATAGCGGTGTCCATGCTGCCGAAGGCCGTCATGATTATAACCGGAATATCCGGCTGGTTGGCGGCAATCGTCCGACAAATTTCAAGCCCGTTCATGTCGGGCAGATTAATATCGGCAAGAACGACATCCACCTGCTGCAAATGTACAGCTGCCAATCCTTTCCGACCCGACTGGTATGCAGACACCTTGAAGCCGCGGCGGCCAAGCCCCACGGAAAGCATGTCGCACATATCTCCGTCGTCTTCGATAACTATAACGTTACTCATTACTTCGCAGTCTCCTGTAGAGGAAGGTAGACGGTGAAACAGGCACCATGTTTAACTTTGCTCTCCACATCTATCCAGCCGCCATGCTCTTCCACAATCCCGTGAGCAATCGAGAGCCCTAATCCGGTCCCGGTTCCAATTGATTTTGTTGTAAAAAAAGGTGTGAAAATATTCTCCAGATTTTCCTGACAGATGCCCTCGCCTTCGTCCTGTATGCGGATTTTCAGATATTTTTCCAATGATTCGGTTCCGCCCGGTTCAAGAGAGAGTAATTCATTGGAAAGACTGACGTCGACCTTGCCACCCTGCGGCATTGCCTGAATACTGTTCATCAACAGATTGACCAGGACCTGCTGGATCTGAGAGGGATCGACATGCAGAGTGACATCGGCATCATCGGATTTATTCAGGAAGAAAATGACATGCTGTTTGCCGGCCATGGGATAGAGCAGTTGGAATACCTGTTTGACAAGAACGGCAATGTTCTGGGGAGATGCATGCTGCCTTGGGCGCCGGGTGAAGTCCAGCAGCTGCCTGATTATGCCGGTCATGCGTTCCGCCTGATTCCTGATAATAGCAGCACATTCCTTGACCTCCGACTCGCTCAAATCCTCATCGGCGATCATTTTTGCTCTTCCGTCCACGACATTGAGAGGTGTTCCTAATTCGTGGGCAATTCCTGCCGAAAGGAGCCCAAAGGAAGAAAGCCGCTCCGTATGGCGGAGTTGCTCAAGGGTTTTCAGGCGGGCATCATATTCAAATTTAATCTTTTCCTTGGCGATGACCAAACGTGAACACATATCATTCATGGTTCTCGCGGTGATCGCCAGTTCGTCATTACCGGTGATGCTTCGGTCAGCACTGAAATCACCCCGACCTATTCGTCCCGCATGGGTCATAAGTCTACGCAGCGGCCTGCCGATTTTACGCTCCATAAATACATAGAGGACGAGCCCGGAAAGCAGAGCGAGAAGAGCCGTAATAGTGAAGGCCCGGAACAGCATGCTCCGCATAAGCTCCCGCATGGAAATGAGGGTCTGCCGTAGTTCCAGAGCCCCCTTCCGGGTCTGTCCGATATCCACAGGAACATAGGTATAACGAACCAGATCGCCTTTGCGGTTATCCATCTTCAACGAAAAGGGTTTTCCTCTATTCAGGCTGTGCAGTTGTCTTTCCTGTTCATCCGACATCTCCAGTTTTTCCGCCACAGAATCCAGCCACATCCAGCGAATGCGGATATCACCATTAATACTCGCATCATCAAGAAGCTCGAGGGCTGTTTCCTCTCCGTTTTCCCGCCAGGCATGGGCAAACAGACCCGAAATACTTCTGCCGTCCTGAATGGCGGCAGCTATCATATCAGCTTCATATTGCTCAATCTCCTTCTGAAAAGAGAGATATTCATCTACTGCTATCAGGGCAATAATGCCAATAAGTAAGTAACTGAACAGATGATAAAATAATTTCATAATTCCCTGCTGACAAAGCGATATTTACCTTTTTGCAGGCTATTCAGGAAAACGCCACCCTTTACAATAAAAAATTGGCAGTATGAACTGCAACATTGCACCTAATGACTACGGCATCCTGATTTGGCACCGGGGGCGGTAAAATGATGGAATAGAGAATTAGCAGTTTTTGAATAATTTAGCAAACAGGAAGGTCCCGTACGACCACGGATGTGAGGTGGGTAGTGAATCCGAAGCCGTTATTCCGGGATTTTCTGGAATAACGGCAGCAGAAAATATCACAGCACCGTCAAATATTGTGGTATGGATTTATGTAGGTTGATTTCGAGGTTAACGGCTCCGCAATTTTAATTGAAGTGATTCCCTCAACTTCTAAGATCTGTTTTTCAATAGACTCCCGCAGAGACGAGTCGCTTTTGAGATCCTCACCCACGTTGTTGATATAGGCTGTGCCATTGGCCACCTCGACCTTATTGCGGGGAGACAGATCAACCAGCATAGCATGAATTTTTGCAGCTTTCTCCATATTACCAAGTGTTTCTTGTGATTCAGGTGTCAGCTGGAAAATCGGTTTCTGCACCGTTTCATAGAGTATCTGTACGGCGTCATCGACAGTGAGGGTATTGATGCGCAGCACCATATCGTATAGTCTGCTGTCCCAGGTATCGGTGCCGTAAACCTGGAGCCCCCATTTGCGACGCTCCTCATCATCTTTTTTTAATATGTAGAGCGCTTTTTCCGCAGAGATGTTCTCCCGTTTCATTTCTTCACGGACACGATCATCAATATCGGCGATAATGCGCACTTTAAGGACGTGAGGAATATCCTTGAGGATGTATTGTCCGGCAAGTCCATGATAGATGACATTATCTTTTTTGACATGTTTTAGCAGAGCGTAACGATGATAACTTAAATAGCGCTCTTTGCCGTTTTTGAATCTTTCAAGTACGGAAGGAGCATCGTGTAGAGCACGGATAAGCTTAATCTCCGGAATATTGAATTCCGCGCATGCCTCGAGAAGGATATCCCGCGAAACACATTCATAGTTAAGTTTTGCCGCCAGTTTTTCGGCCACTTCCTTGCCTCGACTATACGACCCTCTTGAAATAGTAATAATAGACATATGAAACTCCTTCATGTACGTTTAAAGTTTTAACCAGTGAAGAAATAAACAGACAGTGGGGAGGGTTTAGCAACTATTTCCTGACCAGAGCTGATTCAAAAATACTAACATTAATACATGCTTTTTGATTATAATACCGATTTCCTTCACCATCACCAATTTTATATATAATTCGTTATCTGCTGATACGACATCTGCCGGTAATGTTTTAAATTAGAATAACAGAAGACACATGAATGAATATGATATAGTAGTAATCGGCGCCGGTCATGCCGGCTGTGAAGCCGCTCTTGCCGCCGCCAGAATGGGATGCAAAACCCTAATCGCCGTCATCAACGCCGACACTATCGGCGCCATGTCATGCAACCCGGCAATCGGCGGACTTGCCAAAGGTCACCTGGTCCGCGAAATTGACGCGCTGGGCGGAGAGATGGCCAAAAACATCGACGCCACCTCCATCCAGTTTCGCAGGCTCAATACCAGTAAAGGTCCGGCGGTACGCTCCTCGCGGGCACAGGCAGATCGCCTGTACTACCGGATCCGCATGAAGAAGGTTCTGGAAAATCAGAAAAATCTCACCATAATCCAGACAGCGGTGGATTCAATTCTCATCGAAGACGGTAAGGTTGCCGGTATCATCACCGCCCTGGATCAGAAAATCAGATCACGGGCGGTCATAGTGGCAACCGGGACCTTTCTCAACGGCCTCATTCATATCGGCCTTAAAAATTTTCCAGCCGGCCGCCTGGGTGACTCACCCTCCCTGAAACTGGCGGAATGGTTCCACCAGGCAGGTTTTGCCATGGGCCGGATGAAAACCGGCACCGTCCCCAGAATCGACGCCAACAGCATCGATTATTCTGAACTCGAACCCCAATACAGCGATGAACCACCGGCCCATTTCTCCTTTGCCGCCCGGGGCTTGCCCTATACGCTGGAGCAGAGACCCTGCCATATTACCTACACCAACAGTACAACCCACGAGATTATTCGCCGGGGGATCGACCAGTCTCCTATGTATTCGGGAATCATAGAGGGAATCGGAGCCAGATACTGCCCTTCCATCGAAGACAAGGTGATGCGCTTTCCCGAAAAGGATCGGCACCAGATATTTCTCGAACCGGAGGGACTCGATACCGTCGAGGTCTATCCCAACGGGCTGCCCACTTCGCTGCCGCTGCATACTCAGATAGCTATGCTGCAAAGCATTAAAGGTCTGGAAAATGCTCGCATTATCCGGCCCGGTTATGCCATTGAATACGACTATGTCGATCCACTCGAGCTGCATCCATCGCTGGCCACCAAGCGCTATCAAGGGCTCTTTCTTGCCGGACAGATCAATGGCACCTCCGGATATGAAGAAGCCGCCGCTCAGGGAATCATGGCGGGAATCAACAGCGTGCATTATGTTCGAGACATAGCCCCCCTCATTCTTGACCGATCGCAAGCCTACATCGGGGTACTGATCGACGACCTGGTCACCAGGGGAACCAAGGAACCTTACCGGTTGTTTACCTCCAGAGCGGAGTACCGTCTCCTCCTCCGCGAGGACAACGCCGATACCCGGTTGTGTCGGATCGGTCACAATGTAGGCCTGCTCAGCGATGAGGCCTACCGCCTCTTTATTGAAAAGAAAAGCGGTATAGACGCCGGCGTAGAGTTTCTCTATAACACCCATGTCCGACCATCCGGCATTATCAGCGACGCCCTGGAATCTCTGGGAAGCGCCAGGATGAAGCAGAAGAGCTCACTGGCTGATATCCTCAGGAGACCGGAATTAACCATTGCACACCTGCAGAAACTTCCGCTTGACGAGGAGATCAGGAGCACCCTCAAGAGCCTTGATGATTCGGAAGTGGGAGCGGAGATTCAGCTGCAGATCAAATTCAAGGGATATATCGACCGCCAGCAGGAGCAGGTAGACAGATTCAAAAAAATGGAGGAGTTGACGCTGCCGGACGAGCTTGACTATTCCAAGATGTCAGGACTCTCCGCCGAGGTGGTGGAAAAACTCTCCAGTGTCCGTCCGCTTTCGCTGGGGCAGGCTTCGAGGATCTCGGGAATTACTCCCGCGGCGATTTCAATTCTCCAGGTTCATCTTCGAAAGAGGTAGCAGGACATGAATTTTCCAGAAATCGATCCGGTCTTATTCAGCCTGGGACCTCTGCAGGTTCGCTGGTATGGACTAATGTACGTGCTGGGCTTTGCAGCATGTTATTTTCTCGTTAAAAAGCAGATAAAGGAAACCAACAACACTGCACTGGCCCGGCACTTCGAAAACCTCAATTTTGTCCTGATACTCAGCGTTGTCCTGGGAGGGAGATTAGGTTATGTCCTTTTCTACAATCTCCCCTATTATCTCAGGAATCCCCTGGAAATAGTGGCAACCTGGCATGGTGGCATGTCATTTCACGGCGCCGTCATCGCCTTGATACTGGCCGGCTGGATTTTCTGCCGGGTCACACATCTCAATTTCTGGAAAACGGCCGACATCTACGTGGTGACCATCCCCATTGGTCTCGGGCTGGGCAGGATCGGCAATTTCATAAACGGAGAACTCTACGGCAGGGTGACCGATCTACCTTGGGGTATGGTATTCCCCGGCGGCGGACCTTTGCCGCGACATCCCTCCCAGCTCTATGAAGCATTTCTTGAGGGAATTGTTCTCTTCGTGCTGCTCTGGACACTGCGCAATAAACCCCTCAGCGCCAACAGCCACAGGTGGGCCCACGGCTTCCTACTGGCGCTGTTCCTTGGCGGTTACGGCTTCTTCCGCTTCTGCATTGAATTTTTCCGGGAACCGGATCCGCAGGTTGGCTATCTGCTCGGTTCTTTGACCATGGGACAAATCCTCTCCAGCGCCATGATTGCAGGTGGTTTTCTCATTTGGTGGTACAGAAAAGGCAGATGAGTGGCATTAATCCAGCTGAGCCGGACTCTTTACAAGTACCCACTTGGGGGTATAAGAATCTTTAGACAGATTATTTTCTTGCCAAAAAACAAGAAAATAATCTGTGAGGTACTAATCGCTACCTTCTCTTTTTGGGAGTTGATCAAGATACCAGGACATCGGATCGATCAGCTCAAAGCCTTGAGCCACAAGTTTTTCTTTAATTTTTACAACGTTGACCGTCATTAAATAAGGAAAAACCGCTCGTTTTTCCTTATCCCAGTATCGGGCCACCAGAACACTGCCCAGGGAAACATTCTCTTCGGTAACGATATCTACTATCTTTTTCATCTGACCCGGTTCCTCTTTCACCAAGATACACAACAGCGTCCCCGGCTCCCCGATGCCCATTATATTAACAAAAGCCCTGAGCAGATCTCGTGTTGACATGATGCCCTTCAGGTACCCATCTTCATCGATGACCGGCAGGGCGCCAACTTTTTTCTTCCCCATTACCAGAAGAGTGTCCTGCAGGGTATAAAACGGAGAGATGGTCAGAGGGTTTTTAATCATGATATCTGCAACCCGATGCTGCATTACCTTCTGGTAGGTTCGACTATAATCCTCTTTGGCCAGCAGTGTTGAGGGCTGAGCATCCCGCATGTCCCTGTCGGTGACGATTCCCAGGAGCTTGCCCTGGTCGTCCACTACCGGAAGATGACGTATATTTTTCTTTTCCATCAATGCTTTAGCTGCCGCCAGGGTAATTTCAGGTGTAACGGTTATCAGATCCTTGGCCATGCTTTCACTTACAAACATATGTCCCCCTTTCCCAAGTAGGTGATGATGACAGATTACAGTTCTGCCAGAATTTTTATATGATCGGCTACCAGCAGAGGCAGTACTTCCAGGTTATAGCCGCCTTCAAGGATCGAAATAAGCCGGCCGTCGGCATATCGTTTGGCCAGGTTGACAATTGTCTTACTTATAAATTTATATCCTTCCGCAGTAAGATTGATACCGGACATCAGATCCGATGAGTGTGCATCAAAACCGGCCGATACGAGAATTACCTCAGGCTTGAATTTTTTAAAGGCCGGCACCATCTCCGTTGTCAGTTTCTTGCGATAATCCATGTCACCTTTACCGGGAAGAATAGGCGTGTTCAGAGTAAAGCCGGTTCCGGCTGCCACACCTTCCTCAAATTCTCTGCCCGTTCCCGGAAAAGCAAATGATGGATGTTCATGAATGGAGTAATAAAATACAGAATCATCTTCTTCAAAAATCTGCTGTGTACCGTTTCCATGATGAACATCGAAATCAATAACGCCTACCCGTTTAATACCCCATTTCTGCTGCAGGTATCTGGCGGCAATTGCAATATTGTTGAAGTAGCAGAACCCCATAGCCCTGTCGTACCCGGCATGATGCCCAGGCGGCCGGACGGCACAAAATGCGTTATCGATGAGACCTTCCATCATTTTATCTACGGCTCGCAGCACTCCGCCTACGGCAAGCAAGGCAATCTCGTAGGTTTCACGGCATATTGAGTTGTCCTGGTGATCAAAGTCCGGCAATCCCATCAAGCAGGCCTCCTCGAAGCGTACTATATAGCGGATATTATGAACCGCTTCTATCCACCGCTGATGCACCGGCTCCGCCTCTATAGGCAGAAGCTTTTCCAGCAAACCGCTTTCCCGAAGACCGTTGACTATGGCAACCAGCCGATAATGCGACTCCGGGTGCCCTTCAAACGTGGTATGCATCAGGTACCTCTCATCATACACAAAACCGGTTCTTTTCATCATGCATTCTCCACTATTCATCGTTCTTTTCAAATCCTGACAGACTCGCAAAGAGTTCGATCTACGCCGCTGCAGATCTCAACCATCAAATCCTGAAGGCGTCTGATAATGATGCTGCCGTTAAGCTCCATTAAGAAGCTTTAGGAAATTCTTGCACAAAAAACAAGGAAACAATTATTACAGCCCACAGTATTAACTCAACTACTTGCAAAAACAGCTACATTCTCAGGTCCGAAAAAACGTACACTCGCCGCAGGCACTCTACCAGAATTCTACCTTACCATTCACTGGTTATGTTAGTTAGTGCAATAGAACCTAAATTATTCAAAACAGCATAAATGGAAACTATTATCATGCCAATAACTATACTTACCACCAACCAGTGACAGAATGTCAAGCATTTTCCCGTAACCCTACATCAATATTACTGAATTTGAATTTAAAATTAATTGCATTATAACTGCTTTTATGGTAGGTCATAAGAAATCAGGTATATCAGGAGCAGTTCGATCTTTCCACAAACCAAACATGATGATCTCGTAAAGAGTTGTCACTAAATTCTCAGGCCAGATAAATTCGATATAATTTCTTGACAGGCCTTCGGTGATATGTGGAGCAGGTACAGCGATGGGCCATCAGAAAACTGCAACACGGAATAACTGGCTAGGCATAACCGGCTATTTACGACGCCATAAAACATGTACATCAAGTTCTGCGGTATAGTCAAAAACCGATAATTACCTTGGAGGAGCAGCGGCGCCCAATGGGAATTGGATTGGAGTTTCATTCGTCAACCAGATACTTCAAAGGAGCGAAAGCATGAGTGATGAAAGAAAGGTAATGGAAACATCAGAGGCCGAAATTGCGGTGCATTGGCAGGAAGAGGGTTATTTCGTTCCCTCTCCCACCTTCATAGGTCAGGCTAATCTCACGGACGAATCTATTTTCGCTAGATTCAGTCTCGATAATTTCCCGGATTGTTATACTGAATTCGCCGAGATGTTGACCTGGTACAAATACTGGGACGAGGTTCTGGACACCAGCGACGCACCATGCTGGAAGTGGTTTAAAGGCGGCAAAATCAATGCGAGTTACAACTGTATTGACCGCCATCTGAAGAAGAACAAAAACAAGACAGCTATCCATTTTGTTCCTGAGCTGGAAGAGGAAGCCATTCAGCATATAACCTATCAGGAGTTATATGTCCGCGTTAATGAATTTGCTGCTCTGCTGCGTGATTATGCAGGGCTGAAACGTGGCGACAGGGTCACTGTTCATATGCCGATGTCAGCGGAACTGCCCATCACCATGCTGGCCTGTGCCCGTCTGGGAGTCATACATTCCGTTGTTTTCGGCGGCTTTTCCGCAAGCGCCTGCGCAGACAGAGTGGTCGATTCTAATTCCAGGGTTCTGATCACCATGGACGCCTACTATCGTGCTGGAAAACTCCTCGACCACAAATCCGTCGATGACGAAGCCTGCAAACTTGCCGAAAATTCAGGACAGAAAGTGGACAAGCTTCTTATCTGGCAGCGTTATCCCGGAAAGATGTCATCCGATGCCGCACTGCAAAAAGGACGTGACTGTATCGTCAACGAAGAACTGAAAAATTTCTATGGGGCCAGGGTCGAGCCGGAAAAGATGCTCTCCGAGGACCCGCTGTTTCTGATGTACACCAGCGGCACCACCGGCAAACCAAAAGGATGTCAGCACGGCACCGGCGGGTATCTCGCCTATGTCACCGCCATGTCAAAATACATACAGGACATCCATCCCGAGGATGTCTACTGGTGCATGGCCGACATCGGCTGGATCACCGGTCATTCCTTTATTGTCTACGGACCGCTGGCGTTGTGCGCCTCATCCGTCATCTATGAAGGGGTACCCACCTATCCGGATGCCGGCAGGTCGTGGCGAATCGCTCAGGAGCTGGATGTCAATATCTTCCATACCGCCCCAACGGCAATCAGAGCCCTGCGCAAGGTCGGACCCGACGAGCCAGCTAAATACACCTATCATTTCAAGCATATGACCACAGTTGGCGAACCGATTGAGCCGGAAGTATGGAAATGGTATCAGAAGGAAGTTGGCAAAGGCGAAGCCGTCATTGTCGACACCTACTGGCAGACCGAAACAGGAGGATTCCTGTGCAGCACTGTCCCCGGTATCACCCCGATGAAGCCGGGCAGCGCCGGTCCCGGCGTACCGGGTATTCATCCTATCATCTATGACGAGGAAGGCCAGGTCATTCCGCCAGGTTCGGGAAAGGCCGGCAATATCTGTATCCAGAACCCCTGGCCCGGTTGTTTCCAAACCATCTGGGGCGACAGGCAACGTTTTGTCGACACCTATTTCGCCAGGTACAATAAAGACCCGAATAGCAAGGATTGGCGCGACTGGCCGTATCTGACCGGCGATGCCGCCGTCGAATCACCCGATGGCTACTTCCGTATCCTTGGCCGAATTGATGATGTTATCAATGTTTCCGGTCACCGTCTTGGCACCAAGGAAATAGAATCGGCAGCACTCACTGTCCCTGAAGTAGCAGAGGCGGCCGTTGTCCCGGTCAATCACGAAATCAAAGGCAAGGAACCGGAGTTGTATGTTTCCCTCAAGCCCGGCTATGAAGCCACGGAAGAAGTTGCCCAGAAGATAGCAGACGCCATCACCACACAGATAGGCAAGATCGCTAAATGTAAAAATGTCTGGATTGTCCCCGATATGCCGAAAACCCGCTCAGGTAAAATTATGCGAAGGGTGCTCGGCGCCATTTCCAATAAGGGCGATGTCGGCAATGTCATGACTCTCGCCAATCCCGAGATAGTAGAAGAGATCCAGCGGATGGTTTCCTGATATTTCACTCAAGCAATAATTTCTAACCTGCGAAGTCCTCTTACCATCTGTTTTCTTGAAAAAGAAAACAGATGGTAAGGTATTCAATGACGCCAAAGTCCGATTTACAAAGTTGATTCATGGCAGAGTAGACATCCTGTCTACAGAACTCCTAATCCGGCCTGACAAAACCGTTGCGCACGGCAAAACTGACCAGATCGGCACTGTTTCTCAGATTGAATTTTTTCAGCAGCTTGGAGCGGTGGTGATCAATAGTGCGGGGACTGAGACAGAGCTTCTCCGCCACATCCTTGCTGGTATATCCTTCAACTACCAGTTGCAGAACTTCATACTCTCTGGCGGTCAACCCCTGGAAGGGCGTAGCCCGGTGATTACGATGGGCGCTGATCACATCTGCGGCAAAATCATCGGAAAGGATCGGGGAAATGTAGGTTTTACCGTTCTGCACCTTATTGATGGCAAGCAGCAACTCTTCGTCCGAATCGTCCTTCATCAGATAACCATCGGCACCGCTGGACATTGCATGATAAAAAAATTGCTTGTTTTTATGCATGGTCAACATCAACACCTTGACCTGCGGATATTTTTTCTTTACTTGCGAAACAGCTTCGGTCCCCGAGATTTTAGGCATGGAAATATCAAGTATGATAAGATCAGGAATGCCGGTTTTCAGGAATTCCATAAGCTCTTCGCCATTACTGACCTCGCCGATCACTTCAAGATTTTCGTTCTTCTTAATGATATTTTTAATACCATGGCGTATCAGCACATGGTCATCCGCCAATAGAACAGTGTATCTTCTTTCACTCGATTCCATATCTATGCCTTAACCATTCCTCCTGAATTATTAGCTACCCCCTCTCAGGCATCCCCATGTTGAATTATACATAACTTCATTAAAACGATTTTTTCCACCTTTTCTTTAAAGCAATAAACCCATCTTCGGCTGCAATGAAAAAATGCCACAAGTCCAAAAAAACACAGCCAGAACGACTTCGACATATCTTTATTCTTGACTTTATCGCCAAGAAAGCTTTGACTATGCTACTTAGAAAATGAATGATGATTCATTTACTGTTGATCTATACAGTCGAGAATACGTGAGTCTTTCAGTTTCTCAGGAAATTTGTTTACTTGTGTTTTTTGAAGAAAAGAACCTGAAAACCTTCCGAAAAAAAGCAAAGGACTTATCCAGCTCAACTGGGTTTGATTATTTAATTATAGGAGAAATACGATGGGACGAACACCCAAAAACCGCCCCACCGCAGATGAAGCATTACAGCTCCTGCTGGAAGGCAATAGACGTTTTGTCGCTGGAAACCTGGAACATCCAAATCATTGCAAGGAGAGCAGACGACTGTCAAGCAGCGGCCAGGAACCATTTGCTACGATCCTTACCTGTGCCGACTCCCGAGTCCCCCCTGTCGATATTTTCGACCAGGGAATCGGCGATCTTTTTGTCGTTCGGGTTGCAGGCAATATAATAGGTTTCCATACACTCGGCAGTATCGAATATGCTGTCCAGCACCTCAATACCCCCCTTGTCATGGTTATGGGTCACTCCTGCTGCGGCGCGGTAGGCGCCGTTGCCAGCGGAGTTCGACTGGACGGTCACATGTCTTCCTTTACCGCTCCGATCCAGACCGCCATAAAAAAGGTCAAAGATCTGGAAGGAGACCTTGTAGACAATGCCGCCAAGGAAGTGGCAAAAATGATAGCCTCACAGATCTCCGTATCAGAACCGATTTTGGCTGACTTTGTCAATGACAACAAAGTTAAAGTTGTCGCTGCATATTACGATATATCAACAGGAACCGTGATTTTACTCTAAAATAACCAGCTGATTCAACAACAGGTGTACACATGATTTTGAAGATTTTTCCCTTCCTTGCCTGGTTTCAAGATTATGATACCGGCAAATTCAAGATAGACTTGCTTGCGGGTATAACCGTAGCGCTTGTTCTTATACCGCAATCCATGGCCTATGCCCAGCTTGCAGGTCTGCCTGCCTATTATGGATTGTATGCCGCCTTTTTGCCGCCGATGGTTGCCGCACTGTTCGGGTCCAGCCGCCAGCTTGCCACCGGACCGGTGGCCGTAGTCTCACTGATGTCCGCTGCATCCCTGGAGCCGCTTGCCACCGCAGGCTCCCCCGAATTTATAGCCTATTCCATCGTACTCGCTTTAACGGTCGGTATATTTCAGTTTTCCCTCGGGGTCCTTCGTCTTGGCCTGGTGGTAAATTTTCTTTCACATCCGGTTGTTAACGGTTTTACCAATGCCGCCGCCATAATCATAGCCTCTTCCCAATTCTCCAAGTTTTTCGGCGTTTATGTCGACAAAGCTCCGCATCATTATGAAACCATGGTCAGAGTGGCCCAGGCGGCTATTGACTATACTCATTTCCCCACGCTGCTTTTTGGTGCGTCCGCTGTTGCCATCATGGTGATTCTCAGAAAGATCAATCCGCGGATACCAAACGTTCTTATTGCAGTTGCCATAACCACTATACTTTCCTACCTCATCAACTTTAACAAAGATGCCTACGTCCCTGTTTCAGCTATTCAGTCCTCCGGCTTTACTGAAAAAGTTGAAGAATTCAACAATGCCGTCGAAGAAATTGAAACGATCGGTACCCGGCGCGCTCAGATTGGTGCGAAGATAGATCAGGAACGGGAAAGCAGTCATGGAATGACAGCTGAACTCATCGATCTCCAAAGTCAGGTGGCCCTGCTCACCTTGAAAATGGATGAAGCCAAACACAAAGCCCATCTTCTCCGCTCTGATATCCGCAACATGAAATTTGAGGCGGTCCAGAAAGAAGATTCCTACTCTTTTTATCCGCAGAACAATGCACCTGAGGACGTCGAAACCGAAAGCGGCACCTGGAGGATATCGGTGGGCAATAAGGCATTGGATCCAAACAATCTTAAAGTAACCGGCGGTGGGGCGATAGTCGGTAAGATCCCGGAAGGCCTTCCCCAGTTTGCCGTTCCCGAATTAACTTCAAAGACCTTCTTTAAGCTGCTGCCTACCGCCATTATTATTTCGCTGCTCGGTTTCATGGAGGCAATCGCCATCGCCAAGGCCATGGCCGCCCAGACAGGCCAGAAGCTCGATCCCAACCAGGAGCTGGTCGGACAGGGGCTTGCTAATATCTTCGGATCTATTGGATCTTCCTATGCCGTTTCCGGATCCTTTTCCCGTTCCGCCGTCAATCTGCAGGCCGGCGCGGTATCCGGAATATCATCGGTGGTTACCTCCATCATGGTGGTTATCACCCTGCTCTTTTTCACTCCTCTGCTCTATCATCTGCCGCAGGCGGTACTTGCTGCAGTGATTATGATGGCCGTTATCGGGCTGATCAATATAAAAGGATTTATCCACTCCTGGAAGGCCCAGTGGTATGATGGGGCGATATCAGTTTTTTCTTTCCTGGTAACCCTGTATTTTGCGCCCCATCTGGACAAGGGCATCATGGTGGGTGTAGCACTTTCCATGGTTGTCTTCCTCTACAAATCCATGCGTCCGGTGGTGGCAAGTCTGTCGCTCCACCAGGACAAAGTTTTGAAATCTGCTGAATATTACCGGTTAAAAGGTTGTCGTCATATTTCCGTTGTTCGTTTTGACGGCGCCCTCTTCTTTGCCAATGCCAGTTATCTTGATGAACAGGTGCTCAAATTCAGAAACGAACAACCGGATCTGCGCTATGTTCTTCTTGATGCAAGAGGCATCAATGATATGGACGCTTCCGGCGAGGAAGCCCTGGAGATGCTGGTCAAGCGTATCCGCAGTGCCGGTATGGGCTTTGCGATATGCGGACTCAAAGGGCAGGTAATTAACGTTATGCAGCGCACGGGGCTGTACGACAAAATTGGAGAGCAGCATATTTTTCCCGACAGCAAAGCGGCCGTTGCTGCATTGATCGACCGCATTCATAAGGGAACCGACCTGCCCGAGGCAGGGTGCGGGGATTGCCCTCTGCAGCAATATATTCCTGCAGATCACACCAAGAATTAAGATCACCGCTGTTTTTTTTTGCAAAGACCAAAGCCTGATCCTCCAGAGGAGATCAGGCTTTTTTATTGATTGAAAGCCGAAGGCGATATATAGTTGGACACTGTAGACGTACTGACCCAGCTGAGCTGGACTCTTTACAGTAGTCCCTTGAGCGGTATGAGTACTTTGACGATATGCTTAAAGGGCCAGCTTGGGTACTGAACTGAGTAACGGAGCAAGATACTGATAAGCGGAAACACTCCTGAATATTCCTGTAAATTCAAATACATCGATGTCCCATTCCTCTGCCCGACACCTCCCCATGACTGCGGAAGAATGCCGCCTGCGCGGCTGGGATGCCGTTGATGTTGTCCTGGTCACGGGCGACGGCTATATTGACCATCCTTCCTTTGGTGTAGCCCTTATCGGCAGGCTCCTGGAAAGCAAAGGTTATCGAGTGGCAGTCCTTTCCCAACCTCATCATGATTCAGCCGTGGATTTTTACCGCTTCGGCAGACCGCGCCTCTTCTTCGGCATCACAGCCGGTAATCTTGATTCTATTGTTGCCAATTACACCGGCAACGGCAAAGTCCGCGACTTTGACGCCTATTCCAGCGCCGGTAACCCATGGAGATCGGATCTGCAGTCGAAGATCAACAGAAAGCGTCCCGATAGAGCAACAATCACCTATGCCAATCTGGCCCGGGCTGCCTATAATGACGTTCCCATTATACTGGGAGGTATCGAGGCGTCACTGCGACGTTTTATCCATTATGATTACAAGCAAAACCGACTGCGCAGCTCTGTCCTCACCGACGGCAAGGCTGATCTGCTGATCTACGGAATGGCCGAGAAGGGTATTGTAGCCGTAGCCGCCGCACTTGCTCAGGAGCGTATCCCCACCGGGATTAAGGGCTGTTGTGAACGGCTCACCGAATCCCGTTTTAGCGAGCTGCAAGGCACCCTCACCCCGGAAACGAGTATAATTCTCCCTTCCTGGAATGATATCCAAAAGGATAAGGGACTTTTTCTGGAGGCTGAACTGCTCATTGATCAACATGCCCGGAGCGGCTCTGACAAAATGCTCGTGCAGCAGCAGCAAAGCAACTGGGTTATTCAGCATCCGGCACCTGCCATCCTCAGCGAAGAGGAACTTGATGAGCTCTATGACCTGCCTTTCCAGCGCACCCCGCATCCAGGCGCCGGCGATATTCCGGCATACCGGATGATTCGCCATTCGGCAACTATTGTCCGGGGCTGCTCAGGAAACTGTTCGTTTTGCGCAATTACCCGTCATCAGGGGCCGACAATCAGCAGCCGCAGCAGAGCCTCGATCCTGAGGGAGGTTCGGAAAATCACCATTATGAGTGATTTTTTCGGGACGATCAGTGATCTTGGCGGACCGACGGCCAACCTTTATGGCAGTTCATGCACCATCGGAGGCTGCAAAAGACATGAATGCCTCTATCCCAAAGTCTGTGAACACCTCAAGGTCAATGAGGAGAAGATGATCGGACTCCTCAAAGATGTTGCCGCATTGGATGAAGTTAAACATGTCTTTATCTCCTCGGGATTACGCATGGAACTGCTCCTGAAGACCCCAAGGTTACTCGAGAAGCTGATTACTTCCCATACTCCGGGATCTCTGAAAATCGCTCCGGAGCATAGCGATGACAATATCTTAAAAATAATGCACAAGGAGTCACATGACATCCTGCGCCAATTCGTCAAGCAGTGCGGAATGATAGCACAAAAGCAGAAAAAGAAGGTACAGCTTACCCCCTATGTCATCACCGGTCATCCCGGCAGCACCGAAAAAAGCGCGTTACAGCTAGTCGATACCTTCAAGAAGCTCGAACTTCCCATCCGGCAGTTTCAGGATTTCACGCCAACACCGGGAACTCTCTCCACAGCAATGTTCGTCAGCGGTCTGGATAGAGACAGGAAAAAAATCATTATTCCCTCAGCCTCGCAAAGATCGCGACAGAGAGCACATCTGGAGACGGCTTTTCACAAACGCAGTCTCCGGCAGAGCAAGAAACGACCGGGAAAGAAATAACCGGTTCTATCCTGCTCTGCTATCCCCTGGTGAAATAGGAATTGAAGCTGCACATCTTATCCCGGGGTTTGCGCAGCTTAGGCCGCAGAGTCTCATCCGCGGAATATCCCAGTGTTATCAGAAGACCGATGCGCTTCCGCTCCGGTATCCCTACGATTTCCCTGACGGCATCTTCATCGAACCAGCCGACCATACAAGTGCCGAGGCCCAGATCAGCAGCCTGAAGACAGAAATGAGCAGCGGCGATGCCTATGTCTATAAGAGGAAATTCACGATCCTTGAGATGTCCTCCTATCTGGCTTATCATTTGAGTTCGTTCGATGGTGAGGATGGCAATAACCGGCGCCTGCACGGCGAATTTATTGAAAGAGACCAGCTTACTGTAGGTGGCCTGGGCGACAGCATTTTTTTTTTGCTGATCCTCGATAATAATCAGCTTCCACGGCTGCGAGTTGCAGGCCGACGGTGCCAGACGGACTGCTTCTATCAGAGCATCTATCTTCCAGTTCTCCACCGGGGAATCCGTATAAGAACGAACGCTCTGTCTGCGGCCTGTCAAATCGGAAAAATCCATATGCTTCTCCTGTAATCTCTTACAGATCCCGCGGAGAAAAAGACACGGCATCATCAATTTCGTCTTTACCAAGCAGCAGCATAAAAAGGCGGTCCACGCCAAAGGCTATGCCGGCACAGGTTTCGAGGTTGTTCAGATCCGCCAAAAACTTTTCGGGCATGATCGTCCTCCGACCGCTCTTTTTGTTAATTGCCTCGATTTCTGCGGCAAAGCGCAAGCGCTGTTCGCTGGAATCGGTAAGTTCTGAATAACCATTGGCCAGTTCTATGCCGGCAGCATACAATTCGAATCTTTCCGCAACTTCGGCGTTTCCTTTCTTTTTTTGAGCAAGCGAGGCCATACACGCAGGATATTCATAGAGAAAAACCGGACCGTCAATGCCTAAATTCGGCTCGATTTTTTCCACCAGAACCTCTTCAAAGGTATCTTTTGCCAAAACCTCTCGCAGAGAGTTATCACTCCAGCGATCGAAGGCCTCATTCACTGTTATTTTCTGCCAAGGATGACTTGGAGAAGAATGATCTGTGGAGAAAAGTGATTGCGCAAGAGGCAGAAGGTTGCCAAGCTGCTCGCCGATCTCGGCCAGGCAATGGTGCAGCAACTGCTGGCAGTCAGCCATCAATTCATAATAATCGGCTCCGGAACGATACCATTCCAGCATGGTGAATTCTTCGAGGTGGCGCCGCCCTCTTTCTTCCTTGCGGAAACAGCGGCAGATTTGAAAAATGGAACTGCAGCCCGAGGAAAGCAGCCGCTTCATGCAGAGTTCGGGGGATGTCTGCAAAAACCAGTTTTCTGTAGAAAGCGGTTCGATATGCGATTCAGGGATCAGCACAGGCTGCCGGATAGGAGTATCCACTTCAAGAAAGCCCCGCTGTGAAAAAAAACTCCTGATGGCACCGATAAGAGCTGCACGCAGATGCAGCTCTTTGACAGACAGCACGGTGTTACTCTTTTACGCGAGTCACGTACTGTCCACTGCGGGTGTCTATCTGAATTCTGTCACCCTCTTCTACAAATGGAGGGACCTGCAGTTCATAACCTGTCTGCACCGTCACAGGCTTGGTATCGGTTCCGGAAGTGTCGCCTTTCACCCACGGATCAGCCTTTATCACCTCGAGATTGACAAAAATAGGCAGGCTTACATCAATCGGCTTCCCATCGAAAAACAGTACCTCGACTTCCATGTTGTCCACCATGAAATTGACGCTGTCGCCCAGTTGATCAGCGGTTATGAAAATCTGATCAAAACTTTCATTGTCCATAAAATGATATTCGTCTCCCTGATTGTACAGATACTGCATCTTCCGCTCTTCCAGGGCAGCCTTTTCGAATTTGTCATTGGACCGATAGGTCTGGGTGAACTGATTTCCAGTGATCATATTACGCATCTTGGTTCGATACAGGGCCTGACCTTTGCCGGGTTTGGAAAATTCAAATTCGGTCACTATATAGGGATCACCGTCAATCTGGATTTTCAACCCCTTACGTAAATCTGAAGCGCTATACATACTTTCTCCATATTAGTCCGGCAGCACCGGAGATTATTCTTCAATAGATATATTCCGGGATCGCTACCGGAAAATTTTTCCGCTATCAATATACCTATGTCGCCGGTCGTTCTGCAACGTTTAATCCGTCAAGCCAAAAGAATGGCTTGAAAAAAGATTGTTCACTGCCTGATTCATTTTTCCGCTGCTGTATTTTTTTCAATGCTTCCCGTTTATACAATATGTATAATAGTTTTGTTCCAGTAAACAAGAGGAGCTTCATGATTCGAGCAGGGATTTTATCCGACACGCACCTGGTGGCGGCAACGGAGCAGTTTAAAGAAATTGCCGCAAGAGCATTTGACGATTGCGATATGATCTTTCATGCCGGAGATATTACCGCTATGGAAATACTGGAGCAGTTTCGCCCGAAACCCGTTCATGCCGTACATGGCAATATGTGCGGATACGCCGCACGCTTGGCTCTGCCGCAAAGCAAGATCATCGTGGTGGGAGGATTCACAATCGCTCTTTGCCACGGTGCCGGTCCCCGTCACAATATAGAAGAAAGGATGTGGGCGCAATTTCCCGAGGCGGACTGTATCATCTATGGGCACACACATCAGCCGGTATGTGAAAGGAAGGGCGAAATTCTCTTTATTAATCCGGGCAGCTTTCAGTGCACATCAGCTTACAGCAGCCCGGCATCCTATGCGATACTTACCATTGACGGCCACAGCCTCAATGCGAAGCTCCACACCATAAGGACACTGCGATGAAAACGCTCCGGGCAGCATGGAGAATGGATTGTAGGAGCGGCGACCATCACCCAATCTCTGTAATAGCCGAAACCACACAATTCCCGGGCATCTTCAACAAACCTTCGACCGGCTGCTTCCCGAGTTCCAAAATATTTCTTTCTAAATAGTTACAGATTATGACACGATCAGTAAAGCTTACCCCTATGATGCAGCAGTATCTGGAAATCAAGGAAAATAATCCTGATTCCATCCTCTTTTACCGTATGGGGGATTTTTATGAAATGTTCATGGATGATGCCGAAATTGCCTCAAAAATCCTAGGCATCACCCTGACATCCAGAAACAATAAGGGTGATGCAGCCAGGGTACCGATGTGCGGCATTCCCTATCATGCATCCCAATCCTACATTGCCAAACTGGTCAGGGCAGGACACCGGGTGGCTATCTGCGAACAGACCGAAGATCCCGCTCAGGCCAAAGGCATCGTCCGCCGGGAAGTCATTCAGACCATATCACCAGGGGTTGTTACCGATAATCAGCTCCTGGATGACAGGTCCAACAACTACGTTGCCGCAATCAAGAGAAAGAGCGGAACTGAAGTGGAGGTCTTCGGTCTGAGCCTGCTCGATCTCAGCACGGGAAAATTTCTTGTGGGCGAATTCGAGAACCAAACCGGCAATTATGAAATAATCCTGGATCAACTGTCGCGCCTCTGTCCTGCCGAATTGCTGATTGACACCAGTGATAAAGAAAATCTTTCAGGTTTTCTAGCCGTTACACAAACAGTGCTGCCTGGTCTATGTATAACAGAGAGAGACGAAGGTCTCTTTCATCTTTCCTCCTGCAGGGAAATTCTCCTCGAACACTTCAACGTCATCAACCTTCGCGGATTCGGCTGCGACTCCATGCGATACGGATTGACGGCGGCCGGGGTTCTGCTCGATTATGTCCGGGAAATGCAGAAAACCGCCATTAATCATATAGAGGCACTGACCCCCATCGATCTGGAATCCATCCTGTTGATCGACGACTCTTCGCGCAGGAACCTGGAGCTTACCCAGACCATCATCGGTACCAGCCGTGAGGGTTCACTGCTCTCGGTCATCGATAAAACCTCGACACCGATGGGAGCGCGTCTGCTCAAGGACAGCCTGCTTTTTCCTCTTCAGGATGCCGGCAGAATCAACGACAGACTGGACAGCGTCAATCATCTCTACAAGAACAACCGGCTGCGTCAGGAGATACGGCAGTCTCTCAGTACTATTCTCGACATCGAAAGGCTCAACAGCAGAATGGTACTCGGCAACGGCAATGGCCGTGATATGCTGGCCCTGAAACATTCACTTGCCGGATTGCCCACACTCAAAGATCTCCTCACCCAGTGCAATACCAGAAAGTTTCGGGAAATAGACGATCAATTTGAGACCCTTGCAGAGCTTCACGCCCTTCTTGAAAACGCGATTCACGAAGATCCCCCGGTGACCCTGCGGGACGGCAGGCTGATCAAGGAGGGCTATAATAGTGAGCTCGACGAGTTGGTACACCTGCTGCGCCACGGCAAACAGCTTATTCTCGACCTGGAGGCCAAGGAACGCAGGGACACCGGGATCGCCAAGCTGAAGGTCGGTTATAATAAGGTTTTCGGTTACTATATCGAAATCAGCAAGATCAATGTCGACAAGGTTCCGGAACACTACATCCGCAAGCAGACCCTGGTGAATGCCGAACGCTTCATTACCCCGGAACTAAAGGAATTCGAAAGCAAGGTAGCCAGTGCCCATGATCGCAGGCTCGACCTTGAGTATACTCTGTTTATCGAGATACGCTCTCTCCTGGCCGCACAAAGCTCAAGACTGCTGAAGATCGCCGCCCTGCTGGCTCGAATCGACTTCTTTGCTTCACTAGCCGAGGTGGCCCATCTGCACAATTACCGGCGTCCCACCGTCGATCAGAGCGATGAGATCGTCATAACCGAAGGGAGGCATCCGGTAATTGAACAGGCACTGCCCAGCGGAAAGTTCGTTCCCAACGATGTCTCGCTCAACCAAAAATCAGATGAAGTCATAATCATTACCGGCCCGAATATGGCCGGTAAATCGACCGTGCTGCGGCAAACCGCACTGATTGTACTGATGGCCCAAATGGGCAGCTTTGTCCCCGCCGATCAGGCTAGAATCGGTATCGTCGATAAGATCTTTACTCGGGTCGGGGCCATGGATGATCTGCGTCGCGGCCAGTCCACCTTCATGGTGGAAATGAACGAGACCGCCAATATTTTAAACAATGCAACCACCAGAAGCCTGGTGATACTGGATGAAATCGGCAGAGGGACATCCACATTCGACGGCCTCTCGATTGCCTGGGCTGTCGCCGAACATCTTGTCAAGAAAGACGACAAGGGCATAAAGACTCTTTTCGCCACTCATTACCATGAACTTACCGAACTGGCCAGGAAGCAGGAACGAGTCCAGAATTTCTCTATCGCCGTAAAGGAATGGAACGATACCATTATCTTTCTCCACAAGCTGGTGCGGGGCGGCACCAATCGGAGTTATGGCATTCAGGTGGCAGGGCTTGCCGGTGTTCCGGACAGCGTCGTTGGCAGGGCCAAGGACATCCTGCATGCCATTGAAACCGGCGAGATGGCCGGTGGTGGAACCAGGAACCTCACAACAGCCACGGCGCAAAACAAGAAAAAGCATCCCAACCAGCTGTCACTCTTTGAGACTTCAATCGACCCATTGCGCAGTTATTTACAGAAGATCACTATCGACGATCTCAGCCCCAGACAGGCCCTGGAAGTACTTTATGAACTCGACAGAATCGCCAATACATAAAATATCTCCCCATAAACATTTCCCTGTTAAGAAAAAAGACAACGCTAGCGCCGGTCCATGTGACCGGCGCTCCAGCCTTTTTACTATCGATAGGCCGCTATTCCGGTAACCTCCTGGCCTATTATCAGGGTGTGCATATCGTGCGTTCCCTCATAGGTATAGACGGATTCCAGATTGTTCATGTGACGCATGACCGGATACTCGCCCATAATGCCGTTTGCCCCCAGCATTGTTCGCGCTGTCCTGGCAATATCACGCGCGATATTGACATTGTTCATTTTGGCCATTGATACCTGCGCCGGAGTATAGGTGCCCTGATCTTTGAGCCGCCCAAGCTGAAACGCCAGGAGCTGCCCCTTGGTGAGTTCCGTCACCATCTCCGCCAGCTTTTTCTGCTGCAGCTGAAATGCCGCGATTGGTTTGTCAAACTGGATCCGTGATTGGGCATATTCAAGTGCCGTCTGGTAACAGTTATCAGCGGCGCCCAACGCTCCCCAGGCAATGCCATAGCGGGCCTGGGTAAGACAACTCAAAGGCCCTTTCAGTCCTTTAACACCAGGGAGCAGACTTTTTTCCTCCTCGACAATGACATTGTCGAAAACCAACTCGGAGGTAATCGAGGCACGAAGGCTCCATTTTCCTTTCATGCGCGGAGCCTCAAAACCGTTCGTACCTTTTTCCACGAGGAAGCCGCGTACCCCTTCATCGGTCTGCGCCCAAACCACGGCAACATCGGCAATACTGCCGTTGGTTATCCACATCTTTGCCCCGTTGAGACACCAGGTTCCATCCGCATTCCGTACCGCGCGTGTTTTCATTCCGGAAGGGTTCGAGCCGAAATCCGGCTCGGTGAGCCCAAAGCAGCCGACAGCACTTCCGGCCGCCATTTTGGGGAGCCAGTACTTTTTCTGCTCTTCCGAACCAAAGGCAAATATGGGGTACATCACAAGTGACCCCTGCACCGAGGCAAAACTGCGTATCCCGGAATCACCTCGCTCCAGTTCATACATCAGCAGGCCGTAGGCCACATTGGAAAGCTCCGCACAGCCATATTCCTCCGGCAGCGTCGGTCCAAGAAAACCAAGCTCTCCCATCTGGGCTATAAGCTCTTCTGGAAATTTTTCTTTCTGGGCATAATCATCAATGACCGGCATCACCTTCTCATTGACAAAATTCCTGGCTGTTTCCCGAACCAGTTTTTCTTCATCCGTCAACAGTCCCTGCAGCCCCATATAATCCGTGATATCTCTGGTATAGCTCATTTATGACTCCTTCCTTTTTGGAATTTAGCACCCGGGAAAATGCAGCTAAAACATGATGAAAATCAGCATCAACCGCAGTGTTGCAGGATATCTGACAGCGGCAGAAATAACCAATTTTCCATTTCTCACCGGAGAGTTATCTTTTCTGTTTGTTATTTTTATCCCAAACAATTACTTTAGCAGGTGATAACATTATATGCAGAAAATCACATTATTTTCATTTTTTCCAGCAGATTCAGTCATCATGAATATGACAAAATGATCCGATATTGCCCACTATTTCTTCTTCTCATTTTTTATGCTCTTATTTCTTCGCCGGTATTTTGCGCAGAAAATGATAGAGCCACTCATTCATCTGTTCAGGCTCGTTATAATGCATCGAAATTTTACTATAAACAGCTGGAAACAAATGCAGAGCTTGGAGAGAAGAGAACTTCATGGTTGAAAAGCAGCCGTAATTTTAGAAGGGTATACCTTGCCAATCCCAAATCCGAACTGGCTCCTGCTTCTTTGTTTATGCTCGGTGAAAATTATCGGCGCATGTTTGAGAGATTTTCCCTGAAAAATGACCTTAAGGAATCAATAGGATATTATCGGGACTGCGCTTCGCTCTTTCCTCATCATCGACTTGCCGACGACGCTCTGTTTGCCCTGGGGTCGATCTTTTCCGATAAACTTGACGATAACAACAGAGCAGCAAAATACTTCAGCGATATTGTTACACGCTATCCTCAAGGAGATATGTATAGCCGGGCTGCAGAGGAGATGAAAAAACTGTCCAGCGCTTACGATATAGCCTTGCCGCAGAGCATGATTAGTGAGACCAACCACAAAAAACTCACCAACGTACTCCCGGTCAAGTACTGGTCATCAGAAGATTATAGCCGTGTCATCATAAAAGCCTCAGGGCCTGTGACCTATTCTGCCCAGCTTCTCGAAAAGACAGGTGATGCGCCTCGGCGACTCTATATCGATTTTCAGAACAGCTATATAGAACCGCTGTACCGCCGCCCCGTCCCCGTCTCTGACGGTCTTTTACAACAAATCCGTACCGGCCAGAATACCCAGGAGACAGTCAGGGTTGTCCTTGATATAGAGTCAATCTCATCGTATAAAATTTTCAGCCTTCCTGATCCCTTCCGTGTTGTCGTAGACATCCGGGGAGTTGCACGCCGCAGTACACCCTCAAACAGCAAATCCATCAAGGAACTGCTCAAGCCGAACATCAACCATGAACAAATAATTATCTTCAAGGACCAGAAAAAGCGCAGCATAGTCAGTTCTGCAAAAGCTGGTAATACCCTGGACTCAGGAATACCATCCGGTCCTGAACTTTCCCTGGCTCAGCAGCTCGGTCTTGGAGTAGGCAAGATTGTCATTGACCCCGGTCATGGCGGCAAGGATCCCGGGGCGATAGCCAACGGGCTGAAGGAAAAGGATATCGTGCTCAAGCTTGCCAAAAGACTGGCCCACAATCTGGAGGCCTCACTTGGCTGTGAAGTGGTACTGACCCGAACCAAGGACGTTTATCTTTCTTTGGAAGAACGTACGGCCATTGCCAATGGCAATAATGCCGATCTCTTCCTGTCGCTCCATGTCAATGCCCATTCACAATCCTCAGTGCATGGCCTCGAAACTTATTTTCTCAATCTTTCCAACAATCCAGAGGCAATGCGGGTGGCAGCCTATGAGAACGCCACTTCTGAATTGCAGATGAGCGATCTCCAGGATGTTCTGGCGCACATCATGAAGAATTCTAAAATAAACGAATCCTCCCGTCTCGCTCATACAGTGCACACCACTCTGGTTAGAGGGCTGAACAATAACGACCTCGCCCTCAAGGATCTAGGAGTAAAGCAGGCTCCCTTCTACGTTCTTATCGGAGCCGAAATGCCTGCTATCCTTCTGGAAGCAGCCTTCATTAGTAATCCATTGGAAGCAAAAAAACTAAGCAGCGACCTGTTCCTCGACTCCTTTGCAGTCAATATCTCCCAAGGAGTCAAAAATTATATCGAATCAAACAGTGCACGTCTCAACCTTCAGGCCCTGCAATGAGCCATAAAGTCGGCGGCAGTCATTTTTGCTGATTATCAATCGTATTGAGTTGGTTTGTCTATTGCAGGATTGCAGGATTTGAAGATCTTGAGAAGTCCATTTCTACTGTCATTCCGACCTTCAGGGTACGGAATGAAGAAAAAGTCTTATCATAATCGGGCAGGAAAATATCAAAAAAAAAGGACTATCCCATAACAGGATAGTCCTTCACAAAATAATACTTCGAGTGTTACATAGCTTTTGAGGCCTTTATCCGGGCCATAGCCCTCTGCAAGGCCGCTTCAGCGCGGGCACGATTGATACTTTCACTCTTCTGGGCCGCCTGAGCAAGTCGTTTCTCGGCTCGTTCCTTGGCTTTCATGGCCCGATCAACATCAATCTTTGTTCCGAATTCCGCACTCTCGACGAGAAAGGTGATTTTATTATTGGACACCTCACAGAATCCCCCGCTTATCATCAGGTTTTCTCTCTTTTTCCCCTGTTCATAGGAGAGTAGGCCTATCTTGATGGTCGAGAGGAAAGGCGCATGATTAGCGAGCACACCAAAATCACCTCCATATCCGGGAGCATTGACGATATCCACATCGTCATTTACCACTGCTCCGGTCGGAGTGACTACTTCTAAACGTATCTGTTGTGCCATTGGTATGACTCCTCTGATTTGTGATTATGCCACTTTCTTCGATTTTTCAATGGCCTCATCAATGGAACCGACCATATAGAAGGCATTTTCAGACATATCGTCATGTTTGCCTTCCAGAATTTCCTTGAATCCCTGAACTGTATCGGCAACCTTGACGAATTTGCCGGCCATGCCGGTGAAAACTTCTGCAACTGTAAACGGCTGGGAGAGATAGCGCTGGATCTTCCGGGCTCGTGATACCAGCAGCTGATCTTCTTCGGAAAGCTCATCCATTCCGAGAATTGCGATGATATCCTGCAGATCCTTATACTTCTGCAGGGAAACCTGGACACCACGAGCGACGTTATAGTGCTCTTCGCCAATAACGTTAGGATCGAGAATCCTGGAAGTCGAATCCAGAGGGTCAACAGCGGGGTAGATGCCCAGCTCGGCAATCTGACGGGAAAGAACAACCGTTCCGTCAAGATGCGCGAAGGTAGTAGCGGGTGCAGGATCGGTCAAGTCGTCTGCAGGTACGTAAACACATTGCACGGCGGTGATCGAACCTTTAGTGGTGGAGGTGATACGTTCCTGAAGGGCACCAAGATCCGTTGCAAGTGTTGGCTGATAACCAACAGCAGACGGGATACGTCCCAGAAGCGCGGAAACCTCGGAGCCAGCCTGGGTAAACCGGAAGATGTTGTCAACAAAGAAAAGCACGTCCTGTCCCTGTTCATCGCGAAAATACTCAGCAGCGGTCAGGCCGGTAAGAGCGACTCGGGCACGCGCTCCAGGAGGCTCAGTCATCTGTCCATATACCAGGGCAGCCTTAGGGAGAACGCCTGATTCCTTCATCTCATGATACAGATCGTTTCCTTCACGGGTACGCTCGCCGACACCGCAGAAAACAGAGATACCACCATGATGCATGGCGATGTTGTTGACCATTTCCATCATAATAACTGTCTTACCACAACCGGCGCCGCCGAACAGTCCCATTTTTCCACCAAGCGGGAACGGTACCAGCAGGTCGATAACTTTGATGCCTGTCTCGAGTACACGTACTTCGGTGTCCTGCTCGGTAAACAGCGGAGCAGGTCGATGGATTTTTGACATATTTGTGGAAGCGATCGGGCCAAGACCATCAACCGGACGACCGACAACATTCATGATCCGGCCGAGTGCGGCCTCGCCTACGGGTATGGTGATGGGTTCACCTGAATCACGAACCTCCATTCCTCTGACCAGACCGTCGGTCTGGTCCATGGCGATACAGCGGCAAGCGTTATTGCCAAGGTGCTGGGCAACCTCTATAACCAGATTATCTTCCACATCGGAGATACTGGGGTTGCTTACCATCAGTGCACTCATGATGTTCGGCAGATTTCCGGCATCAAATTCAACGTCTACGACAGGTCCAATAACCTGTAATACTTTTCCTTTTCTCTGCTCACTCATAGGGCCTTACCCCTCCTTAAAAGGTCTAAAATTTATTCGATTTTTTAATATGCTATTTAAGGGCTTCGGCACCGCCAACAATATCCATGAGTTCTGCTGTGATGGCGGCCTGGCGAGCCTTATTATACACAATCGTCAGATTATCCACGATATCCTTACATGCATTCGTCGCATTATCCATGGCGGTCATACGTGCAGCATGTTCACTGGCACCCACCTCAAGCATGGAGTGATACACCATAACATTGAGATAAAGGGGTTGCAGGACATCCATAATCTCTTCTGTGGATGGTTCATAGATATATTCACCGGAAATTTTCTTCTCGCTCTCGCCGCTCTCGATGGGCTGGACCGGAAGGAAATTCTTTGAAGCCGGCTTCTGTTGCGCCACAGACCGAAATTCTCCGTAGATGATTTCTACCTTATCCGAATTTCCATCAAGGAAGTTCTGAGAAACATCACTGGCAATTTCACGGGCATTGAACATCTGGAAGGATCCCATGATATCCAGAAACTGTTTTCTTACCTTGCCTGTTTTTCTGAGAATCTGGTATCCCTTCTTCCCAACGCAGACAAGGCTGACCGTTTTCCCTTCGGCCTCATATTGCCGAATTTTTTGCTCGGCCATGCGAATAATGTTCGAGTTGAAGGATCCGCACAGTCCACGATCGGAAGTTATCACGACAAGTTCAACCTGTTTGACCTCACGAACTTCCATGAGCGGAAAACTTGTGGTATTGGCACCTCCGGACAGATTGGACATAGCCTCGTTGAACTTCGAGGTGTATGGCCGGAAGGCTTCCATTTTCTCTTGGGCACCCCGCAGTTTTGCCGAGGCGACCATATTCATGGCTTTGGTGATCTGGGCGGTCTTTTTAACTCCCTGGATCTTTGTTTGCACGTCTTTTAAACTGGGCATAGCTGGACCTATCTTTGATTAGTTAAGACCTTTGGTTGCCTTGAATGTTTCACCAAAGCTGGTCAGTGCTTTATTCAGTTTCTCTTTGATTGGATCAGTGAACTCTTCCTGCGCTTTCAAATCGGCAAAGATTGATGGATCGTTTGATTCGATATAGTTATAGAGTTCCTGCTCATAGTCGGCCAATGTGTTGACAGGCAGCTTATCCAGGTAACCATTGGCACCGGCATAAATTATGGTAACCTGCTTTTCCATAGGCAGTGGTTGGTACTGGGGCTGCTTGAGTATTTCAACAAGTCTCTCGCCTCTGGTGAGCTGCGCCTGGGTTTTGGCATCAAGATCGGATCCGAAGGCGGCAAAGGCTGCCAGCTCACGGAACTGAGCAAGATCAAGACGGAGCGTACCGGCTACCTGCTTCATGGCTTTTACCTGGGCGGCTCCACCAACACGCGATACGGAGAGTCCAACGTTAATTGCAGGACGCACACCGGAGAAGAACAGGTTTGGCTCGAGATAGACCTGGCCGTCGGTAATGGAGATAACGTTTGTCGGAATGAAGGCCGAAACGTCACCGGCCTGGGTCTCGATGATCGGCAGTGCGGTAAGCGATCCGGCACCGAGTTCGTCATTCAATTTGGAAGCACGTTCGAGGAGCCTGGAATGGTTAAAGAAAATATCGCCAGGATAGGCTTCACGTCCGGGAGGACGACGAAGCAGCAGGGAAAGCTCACGATAAGCAACGGCCTGTTTGGAGAGATCGTCATAAATGATCAGGGCGTGTTGGCCGTTGTCTCTGTAATACTCACCCATGGCGCAACCGGCAAAAGGTGCGATGTACTGCATAGGCGCGGGATCGGAAGCACAGGCGGCAACGACTGTGGTATATTCCATGGCACCATGCTTTCTCAGTGCTTCAACCACCAGGGCAACAGTGGATTTCTTCTGACCGACGGCAACGTAAATACAATGAATATCAGTATCCTTCTGGGCGATAATGGCATCGACGCAAAGAGAGGTTTTACCGATCTGGCGATCGCCGATGATCAGTTCACGCTGACCACGTCCGACAGGAGTCATGGCGTCAACTGCTTTGGCGCCGGTATAGCAGGGCTCGTGTACCCCTTTACGGGCGATAACACCAGGGGCGAGAACTTCGATCTTGGAGGTAAGCTTGGTATCGATCGGGCCCAGACCGTCTATAGGGAAACCGATGCCGTCAACAACACGGCCGTCCATTTCAGGTCCAACGGGAACCTCGGCAATACGGCCGGTCCGCTTGACGATGTCGCCTTCCTTGATCATATCGACACTGCCCAATACGGCACAGCCGACATTGTCCTGCTCAAGGTTGAGCGCCAGTCCCATAATACCTCCCGGGAACTCAAGGAGTTCCAGGGCCATACAGTTCTGCACTCCGTAGACACGGGCAATACCATCACCGACAGAGATTACGGTCCCCGTCTCGTTCAGGTCAATGCTTGTCTCGTACTCCCCAATCTGGTCTTTGATAATCTGACTAATTTCTTCGGCTTTGATCTGCATCTATTCTCTCCCCTTAATGGAATCTTTTAAACCTGCAAGCTGTGTTTTAATACTGCCGTCCAGAACTAAATCTCCTACCTTAGCTACAATTCCACCAATAAGGGATGGATCAACACTGGTAGACAGTTCCACCTTCTTGCCTGTTAATTTTTCTAGTGCCGCCTGAATCTTGGCCTGCAATTCATCACTCAACTCAACTGCTGAAGTCACCGAACCATGACTGATGTTCTTCTCTTCATCAACCATGATTTTATATTCCTCTGCAATCTCGGGCAGAATTTCAGCACGTCTCTTTTCTACCAGCAGATTGAGGAAATTAGCTGACACCTTATCAACTCCGATGGAGTTGATTAAACCTGCCATTACCTTCTCTCTGACATCAATTGGATAGAGGGGATTAGTCAGAGCATCAGCAACTTCCGGAGTAGATGTATAAAGCCCGGCAACTCCCTGAAGAGTTTCGTTATAGGCTTCATACGCATCGTTTTCTTTGCCAACGGCAAACAAGGCCTTGGCGTATCGTCGCGCTAGTATTGTATGTTTCACTGTACGGCCCCTACTTTATCTAGGTAATCTTCGATAATCTTCACCTGATCCTCAGATGTAAGATTCTTAACGATTAATTGCTCAGCCATGGCAGCAGCCTGATCGGCGATATCGTTTTTCAGTTGACGACGTCCAATCATGATTTCATTCTGGACTGACATTTCAGCCTGGCGCTTGATATCTTTAGCGGCCTGTTCGGCTTTCTCAATGATTTTTGCTTTTTCAATTTCAGCCTGGGCAATCGCCTTATCGACTATGGTATCGATTTCCCGTTCCATCCCGGCAAGTTTGGCCTCAAAGTCACGATAGGTCTTTTCCGCCTCGACTTTCCTGGCTTCCAGATCTTCGATGTCGTCCTTTATTTTTTGCTGACGACCAGCCAGGCCGGATGCAATCGGTTTGGCACCGAATTTAACAAGTATGAATACCAACACGGCGAAGTTGAGAATTCGGAAAAACAAATCCCAAAGTTTATCCGGGGCCAGACTGCCTCCGCCATGGGCTTCAGTTGTTGCGCCTTCGGCCGCATGTCCATCTTCAACTGCTAGGGCTGTACTGGCGACGCCATGACCTGCACTCTCCACCGCAGCATGACTATCCCCGCTTACTGCCCATACGTTACCGACAGATAGGGAGAAACAAAGTGCCACTGCAACCAGGAACAATCCGCTGGTAATGTGCTTTACTCCTCTCATTTTTAGAGACTCCTTCCAAGAATTTTTCCGGCCATGTCGGATGCAAAACCCGCGAGATTCTCCTGGAGATTCTTTCCAGCAGTATCTATCTGGGTTTTCATATCCGTCATCTTCTTCTGCTTCTCCGCCTCGACTTCCGCTTTTATGGCAGAAAGCTTTTCATTTCCTGCCGCGGCAGCCTCTGCCCGTGCAGAATCCAACGCCGCCTTTGCCTTACCGGATGCAAGGGCCATTTTTTTATCTACTTCCTCCTGGCGGAGACCTGCGTCTTTCTTAAATCTTTCGATTTCCTGCTGTGTTCCTCTCATTTTTTCAGATCTTTGGCGCAAGATCCCAAGTACGGGTTTGTACAGAACTTTGTTCAGAAGAAACATCAGGATAATGATGTTTATCATCTGAAAAACTAAGGTGATGTCCATCGTAATCATGTTTACACGCTCCCGATCGGCTTAGATAAAAACATTTAACATCCGGTTTCCCGAATGACGACATATTGAAGAAGACGTACTTGTACAAGTAAAAAAAGTGGAGAATGAATCGCCATTCAGTATTAAAAATGAATGGTCATTCACAACGTGAAAAATCTTTACTGCAAATATTCTCAGGTGTCAACCAATTTATATATGACTTGAACTTAGCACTGAAAATCTTGTTTTTTTTGGTAGACCTGTGCAAACTATCACATTTGGGGAAACCTGGAACCTAACCTTTGAGAATATCGCTTACATTTTGTGGGACAGCGCGGATCGCTTCGCCGATCTTATCGGTAAAATTCCCCCCCGCCTGAGCCATATCCGGCCTGCCGCCGCCCTTGCCGCCGACAATTTTGGCTGTTCGGTTGACCAGCTCACCCGCGGTGATTTTTCCTGTGAGATCTTGAGTGACGATTGCCAGCAGGGCAACCTTGCCTTTAATTACGCCTCCCAGGACAGCAACACCACTATCAAGGCGGTCTCTGACTTTGTCTCCTACTTCGCGCAGGGTCTGCGGACTGTCGAGGACTATCTCGGCCGCAACTACTTTAATGCCTTCAACCTCGATGGCCTGATCGAGCAGAGTGTCAAGATCGGAACCGGCAATTTCCCGGGAAAGCTCAGTCACCTTTTTTTCCAGTTTCTTATGTTCCTCAAGAAGGCTACCCACTCTTTCCACCAGATCCTCGGGACGGCTGCCCAGCAACCTGGCAATCTGCTCCTGCCTCTGATAGACAACAGAGAGAAAGTCAAAGGCAGACCGGCCTGTAATTGCCTCTATCCTCCGCACTCCCGAGGCGATGCCGTTTTCCGCCAGAATTTTGAAGACACCGATTTCCCCGGTTGCGGAAACATGTGTACCACCGCAGAGCTCCTTGCTGAAGTCTTTGAGGTTGACCACCCGGACCTGTTCTGCATATTTTTCACCGAAAAGCGCTGTCGCCCCTTCGGCAATAGCGTCTTCCCGACTCAGCAACCTGGTACGCACCACGATATTTTCACGAATCTTGGCATTGACGGCCTTTTCAATGCTCTCTATTTCAGCTGCACTCAGGGGTGAAAAATGGGTGAAATCGAAGCGAAGTCGCTGCGGTCCCACCAGAGAACCTGCCTGTTTGACATGATCCCCCAATATCTCCCGCAGTGCGGCCTGCAGCAAATGGGTTGCTGTATGATTGGCGGCGGTTTCCTTCCTGCCGGCAATCTCGACCTTCATTTCGACCGGCTGTCCGGCTTTGAGTTCTCCCTTAATTACCTTGATCCTATGAAGAATGAGATTTCCTTCGGAGTAGGTGGTCAGCACCTTCGCCGATCCTCCCGACCAGGTAACCTCTCCGATATCTCCTGTCTGCCCGCCTGACTCCGCATAAAACGGAGTCTCGGGAACAAAGAGCTGCCCGGCCACGTTCCCGGAGATTGACTCAATCATAGAGCCTGATTCATCCAGCAGTGCCTGTGCGACAGTATTGACGCTGAGCTGGTCATAACCCAGAAAACGAGCCTTGCGGCCCTCCTCGAGCAATTGTTTCACTCCCGCTCCACGAAGCCTGATGCCCTCTCCCTTGCGACCCGCTCTGGATTTGGCACGCTGACTTTCCATAGCAGCGCTGAATCCCGGCTCATCGAAACCGATGCCCCGCTCCAGGGAAATATCCCTGACGATATCCACAGGGAAGCCATAGGTGTCATACAGCTTAAAAATAAAATCACCGGGAATGACTTTCTCTTGGCTTTTCTGCAGGCGGCTAACCTCTTCATCGAGCAGTACCAGACCGTTTTCCAGGGTTTCAAGGAAACGCTCCTCTTCCTTTCGAACCACTTTTTTCAGAAGTTCCGTGGCATCTTTGAGATGCGGATAGGCATGCTCCATAGAGGATGAGACCACTGCGGTAACCTCATCCATGAAGGGCTTCTTAAGACCGAGATTTTTACCAAACCGGATAGCCCTTCGCATGATGCGACGCAATACATAGCCCCGGCCTTCATTTCCCGGCAGGACGCCATCGGCGACAAGAAAGGTGGCGGCCCGGGCGTGGTCGGCAATGACGCGCATGGCCACATTGGTTTCTTCATTCTCTCCATAGCTCCTGCCGGAGAGCTTTTCCAGTGCATTCATGAGCGGAGCAAAGAGATCCGAATCGTAGTTGTTGAGCTTATTCTGCAGCACCGCGGCAACACGCTCAAGTCCCATGCCCGTATCGATGCTTGGTTTCGGCAGAGGCGTCATTTTACCGTCAGGCGAGCGGTTAAACTGCATGAAGACCAGATTCCACAATTCCAGAAAGCGATCGCAGTCGCAGCCCAGCTGACACTCCGGGCGGCCGCAGCCGGCCTCTGCACCCTGGTCGATATGAATTTCCGAACACGGCCCACAGGGACCGGTGTCTCCCATCGCCCAGAAATTATCCTCTTCGCCCATCCGCACGATTCTGCCCGCCGGCAAACCCTCAATCTTTTCCCATAACTGCTGAGCCTCGTCATCATCCTCAAAGATCGACACCCATAGTTTTTCAGGAGGCAGACCAAGCTCCCTGGTGAGAAATTCCCAAGCAAAATCAATAGCCTCTTTTTTGAAATAGTCTCCAAAACTGAAATTTCCGAGCATTTCAAAAAAGGTGTGGTGTCTGGCGGTATAGCCGACATTTTCCAGGTCATTATGTTTTCCACCGGCCCTGACACAACGCTGGCTGGTCGTAGCTCTGAGATAATCCCTTTTTTCCTCACCCATGAATACCGTCTTGAACTGCACCATGCCGGCATTGGTAAAGAGTAGAGTAGGATCATCCGCCGGCACCAGCGATGAGCTGTCGACGATGGTATGACCCTTTTTTCTGAAATATTCTAAAAACCTGGAGCGAATCTCATTTCCTGTCATATGTTTTCTACTATTGTTTGGTTATGTTTATTGATGGACTCGACAACTTCGATGTCTTTTTAAAACCATCTTTATTTGATTTCTTCATTGTCCTGCTTTAATAAAGGCGATGATGTACGGAAGCATCTCTTTGAACTCCGCGGTTCCAGCTTTGCCGAGCAGCTCATAAATGATCATTTCTGCGGGGCCCACAACCGCACCTGCCTGTCGTAATCTCGCCAGGCCAAGCTCGTGGTCCGCAAGGTTTCGCGAAGACACGCCATCTGCCACTATCCAGGGCGTAAGGCCCCTCGCCAACACCCCCATAGCACTCTGGTAGATGCATATGTGGGTCTCAACCCCAACCATTATAACCGTTGAAATGCCCTCGCTGAGAGAATCGAAGAGCTGCATAGTCTCTTTGTTCCTATAAGCGCTGAATTCAACTTTATCACGGCGGGGAATGTTGGTGACCAGCTTCTCAAGGTCGTCGACATAGGGTCCTAGTCCCTTGATGTACTGTGTATTGGCCAGAGTCCGTATTTTCAAAATTTCGGCACACTGTATCAGCAGCCCGATAACTCTTGAGACCCGTTGAGCCTCGGTTATCTGGCTCATCAGGCTTTTCTGCGGGTCAATTATATGGAGACAGCATTCGGTGGGCTTTACAAGTGTATATGTGCTCATCAATCTCCTCCCCGGTAAAAAATGTAATACACGTTAAGATCTGTTGTGTTATCAATCTCACAGCGAGATTGAACACCAGATTGCAAGGACAGTAAACCTTTTTCTAGCCGTCGAATCAAGTATTTCCTCAATTTTCAAGAGAAAGAGGACATGTCGATATCTCCACCCTGCACACTCCGCCGTCCCAACCGGCCACCCTGCGATCACGGCAAGATGCACAGTTCGTTTGATTACGAAGCATTGGCAATGTTTAAAGATCAGACAAAAAAAACTTTACAAAATATTTCCGAGCATTAAACTATTTGCTAAAATAAACATTAGGTGCAACCATATGAAAGCTGAACAGATGAAAGATGAACAGATAGAGGCTGTCGCCAAAATTCTGAAATCGATGTCCCACCCTATCCGACTGAAGATTCTCTGCCTCCTGCAGGATCGCGAATTGTCTGTGGGTGATATCCGCAATGAGGTCAAGACCACCAATGCCAATGTTTCGCAGCATCTTAATATTCTGCGCAATCAGGGTATTATCGACTTCAGAAAGGATGCCAACTTTATCTATAATCGTATTACCGACAAACGCATTCTCGATCTGATCCTGAATATGCAGGAAGTTTTTTGTCCTGACTTCAAGTAATAATGCAGCCGCCGAGGTAAACACCATGATTGTAACGGACTGGGTACATGCCATAGCCGGCTCAATGATTCTTCTGAGCCTGGCCTTCGGCGTCCCCGTAAGCCCTCTTTTTCACAGCAGCTATTGGCTTTTTCTCACCGCCTTTGTCGGTGCTAATCTTCTGCAGTACGGTATCACCAAATTCTGTCCTCTGGCCTTGATTCTTAAGGCCCTGGGTGTCCCGGAAACCAGGTAACAGAAAGAGAGACAGTCACTTTATTTTTTGACCATGTCCGCACCACAGGCCGCCTGCCAGCAGCATGAGGTTTCAGAACACTTCGCCTGTTTGCGGAAACAGCAAGGGTTGCCCTCCCGCTCCTGTATCTGCCATATCAAATCCGTCATACTCTTGGTTCCGGGAACCATTTCCAGACTTTGGGCTTTCTTTCTCACAGCACTGTACAGCTTTAAACCTTTTTCAAATTGCGACATTATTTTGGCCTCCTTTTACTCTTTGCCAATATATTTGTTCGAATTCACTTCTCTTTGTTCCAGCAGGAGAGGTAAACTGAAGACAATTTACTGTTCCAGGAAAATGTTTATGTGAAGGCGATATCACCGTCAGAATCAACATCAGAAAACCAGTGAGGCTCTGGATAAGTAGCGTGATGGTATGCGCTGGTCTAAATCGGCAATATATGCATTTCTTCCCGAATTTCGTGATTGCCCCGCAACAACAAACCATTGCGGCCATCTATAGCCACCGGATCGCCAAAACCTATACGAACCCCATCGATCTCACAATACTGCCAATTCTCATAAACCTTCAGATGCTTGCAGCCGACAACGCAGGTCTTTTCCAGCCGGACGGCCACTACGGAGGCATGGGAGGTCTGGCCGCCGCGTGAGGTTATCAGACCGTCGGCCATATTGATCACCTTGACATCCTCCGGCACGGTATCTTGACGGAACAGGATGAGCTGACTTTCGGGGTCGGTACGGCGCAGCTCCCGAATATTTCCTTCGGAAAACACGGCCCGGCCCGACAGAGCGGATCCCGAAACTCCTACACCCTTGCCGAGCAGATATTGCTCGAAATCCGGCGTCTCCACGAAAACGTTGAGACGCTCCTTCTTCTTGATTGTTATCATATCCCGGGTCTGCAGAAGATACAAGTCATCCGGGGAAGCTCCTTCGAAGGTGAATTCTATCTCCTGGGGATTCCAACGCTTTTCATAGACCAGATCTCTGGCGATAAGAAGAAGCTTATGGTAGATTTCCGGAAAACGCACTTCCAGCGTGTCGTCGATTTCACGGCCATCGAGTTCCGCCTGTTCCACCGATATAGCACGGCTGGTGACCAATCCGGAAACGATATCTTCACCCTGATCACCGTAGGCATAGTCTCCCCAGAGGGCGACCCGCTGCACCTTCCTGTACGGATGCGAGGTGAAAAGCACCCCGGATCCCGCCGAGTCGGAGCGATTGCCAAAGACCATTTCCTGAACAATGACAGCGGTTCCCCAGGAGTTCGAAACATCCATGACCTTGCGATAATCTCGGGCCTTACGGGTTTCCCAGGAATCGAGTACTCTCTCTATGCCGCCTATCAGCTGCAGCCATGGGTCTTCCGGGATATCGTAATCCCTCTTTCTGGCTAATTCGCGATAGGAAAGGGCCAGCTCTTTCATCTGTTCGGATGAAAACTCCCGTTTCAGTTTGACGTTGTACCTTTTTTTGGCGTTATCCATCAACTCCTGGAAGTCCTCCCTCTTCATCCCGGAAATCATGGCCCAGGACTGAACGAAGCGGCGAAAATTATCCCAACACAAATAGGCGTTGCCGTGTTCGCGGACGTGCTCTTCAATCAGCTCTTCGTTGTAGCCGGCGTTATGAATGGTGGCCATCATGCCGGGCATGGAAATGGCCCCTCCACTACGAATAGACAGGAGCAGCGGCTTGTCCGGTGAACCGAAGATCTTGCCGGTACGCTCCTCAATCTCGGTTAGCGCCGCACGTATTCGCTGCATGAATTCCTCTCGTGCTTTGGAAAAATCGAAGACGACATCACGGCAGCGAAATACTTCGGTGGTGATCACGAAAGCCGCAGGCACCGGCTTATTGTCGTTAATCAGGTTGAGAAGATTGAAACCCTTGTTGCCCAGGTGGATGAGGTTATTGGTATAGGGATTGACCTTGTAGAGCGAGGAAATGGCCTTTTCGGGATTGTAGGTCATAAGCAAATCGATCCCTTCCTTGTCGAGAATATTCCTCTGGTTCTCCAGGGTCTGCAGAATGCGGATAATAAAATTGTCGAGATGCTGCAGACCGAAAGTCGAGGCTATCAGGTCGCGAAAAAAGGCCTCCGAGAGGCGGTGCAAAGTATTGGCCTTATCATTCTCGTCGAACTTGGATCTGTATTTTGTCAGCAAATCTTTTGCGCTGATCTGCGGTATGATAATGGAAAGGTTGTTCTGATGAATGTTTGTATAGAAGGCATAGATGATATCCTTGACCCCTTCCGCCATGCCTCGGAAAATGTCAAGATACTGAGTGTAGGAGAAACGACGCACCTTCAGCGAATTCCTGAGCAGGGTCAGGTAGATGTCGAGACGTCGGGAGGTGATGCCGTCAATTTTCAGGGCCCGCAAGTAGAGTTCGATACACGTTACAACCCTGTAGAGGGTGGCTTGGGTAATGAAAGAGAGATTTACCGTTTCCGGCAGATTTTCAAGATATGTATTGGCCAGATTCTCCAGGCGAAAGGTGAGACTGAGGCTATCAAACTTGCGCTCGCGGTAGCGCCCATAGACCGAGGGAATATCAACGGCGATATGCCTTTTATAGTAAATATCCTCCTGCGCCTCGAAACACTCCTCGGAAAGTATTATTTCCTTGAGCGCCTCCAGCCTGCTCAGCATTGCCTTCAATCCGGAAATGGTATCGCTGTTCTTGAGATCATCAAGAAGCCCGTCCATACCCTCGATTCCTTCCTGCGATGCCTGGATCAGCTCAGAGCGAAGCTCCTGAATGCCGAGATTGTACTTCTTGTCCAGCAGCTTGTACATGTGGACAAGCAGCTCAAAACGGCGGCGCTCCGCAACAGACAGGTCATCCTGGGCATCGAGATACCTTTTACATTCGAGGCTGTCCCAGTCGAGAATATTGCTGATACCTTCAAAGCCTGCATCGGCAAAAAGCCGCGTGGTAAGAATATGCTGCTCGTCGATAAATCTGCCGCTGGTGGACACCTGGCTATATACCTCTGCCGGGAGGAAGGGTTTGAGCCGTTCCTTATCTTTATTTTTCCAGAAGTAAAAAATAGCCTTGATAAAGTTGACGATAAGATTTGAGCTTTCCACATGACTCTGCTTCCGCAGAAAGTGGATGAGAACGTCCTGACGCTTGTGGAGCTCGTCGAGCTCCGTCGATACATCCCTGAGTTCTCCCTCGGCTCCGATCTCGTTGAAAAATACAGGCATCAACTTGGTGAACTGTTTGGCCAGATTATAAATGGGTTCGATCGGATGATTGAGGAGTTCAGTGATGTCTCTTTGAAACAGATCGGTATCCTTGACACAGGTACCCGTAAGCTTCAGGTTGATGATAAGGGCGGAAAAGAGGGTAGAACACCATTTCGGCTCCTGCTCGATCAAATGGAGCCAGACCCGGATATTGCTCAAATGCGCCGGATTGGTCAGCGGCTGCCAGTCTTCATCGACACCGATGACATTGGCATATTGAAATCCAAAACGCACTACACTGAAAAGAAAGGCCTCCACCATCCTGCTGTTGCCCCTGTTGAACACCTCTCCGCCCAGCACCTGGATACACTGCAGGGAGGTATGCGGGTATTTATTGACATTGGCCCTGAGCAGCTCGAAGGTGGTAAGGAGAAACTCCTCAATCTCTTCAAAACTCTGCTGCCGAATCAGTTGCACCAGGCTGCGGTTAATCTCTCTGAGCGATTCTTCATGGATGAGATAAAGCCCCTCGGTGTTCATGATCTTGAAGAGAAAAAGCAGCTTCCAGTTTTCAGCAAGAGTATTATTCCCTATATCAATGGCCTCCAGCCTGCCTTCCTCCTCGGCAGACTCCGCCAGGCGTGCGGGTATTTGTTTATAAAAGCGGACAATATCGACATGAGCAGGAAGTTCCAGTATCCGTCCCAGTCCGTCATAAGGATCTTTTTCAATATCGATATCCTGCAGCTCCCGCCGGTAACGATGTATCGATTGATGGCTGATGGAATTAAAGAGATCGGCAGAGTGAAATTCATTTTTAAGAATTCCGCTGCGTGCAAAAAACCAGGGCATGGGATCATCCTCGCCGAGCCAGTAGCCGTAGTTCTTCAGCAGAACCGTGCGCATGAGTGAAGCCACAGGGCGGTAGTCGAAAGGAATCCTTTCTTGTGCAGAAGCCTTATGAAGCAGGGTTGCCAGGCGTTTCATGGGATGCTGTCCCTGGACGATATGCAGCATTATGGGGCTGTCGCCATCTTCGAGGCTCTGCATCTTCTCGAAAATTTCGTTGAGTGCACTCTCGTAGTGAAGAAGAGTTTCGGCATCCAGAAGATGTAATATCTTTTCAATCCAGGCCAGCTTCGCCTCTATAATCTGAGCGAGCAGCGCACTGTTCTTCTCTGAATCCTTTATCGCTTCAAAAAAGATCTGCCCAAAAAGACGGACGGCATGGGGTCCCTTCTCGTGACGGATAAAATGACTGAAATTTCTCAGGGCAAAGCTTCGCAAAAGAGGGATAATAATTTCCCAATTGCGAAAAGGATGGGAGATCTCATAGAGCAGACTCTCCAGGCTGGAGTGAATTCCTTTGAACTTCTTGACGATATCGAGCAGAGGCTCAAGCTCCGAGGCGATAACTACCTCACCTGCAGTCTCCAGCAGATTTGCCCGCAACGCATCCGAATCTATACCGATAGTTACCAGATGCTTTTCCATACGTTTTTCATCCATGCTTTATTTTTTTCCACTATGTATTACGGCAATTGCCGTTTTATTGCAGATCTACAAAACGCAGATTGAGCTTTTCACGAGTCCCATCAATAATGATGAATTAATCTTTATTAGGCAAGCTTAAAAGTTCGACACGGTCTTTCATCATGCGGTTATACGGATTTTTTTCGGGTATTCATTTCTTCAGATTTTTCCCCGGAACATTGACGAATCACCGCGGCATAACATATTATTGAAGCATCAGGAGACTTCTCCCCCAGGAGACAACCCTGCCGGGACACGCCATCCTCTTAAATAGGTATTCCTGTATGCTGCCTCCTGGCGGCAACGAGAACCATTGCTTCTCTCTTCGGGAGCATTATCTACAGCCCGATTATCCGGGATTTTCGAACTGCGTTTACTTTTTCTAGCTTCGATATGACATCATAAGATTGTTTTCAGATCCATCAACTATGCGGTGGCCGTAAAAGTCACCAGCTCTGGTATGGCTTTAAACTTCTTTACCGGGGGCCAATTGGAGAGGTGCCGGCAACACCTGTTCGGCATATTCACGACACCACATCCTTCTGCAGACAGGAGGCTATTTTTTTCAGCAAAAATAATCAGTAAGGTTAACTGATGGCAATTTGATCCGGCTTGTTTTTTCCTGATATCGTGATATAGTTTATAAAACTCATCGCGATGACGTTGTACCGATATAATAGTGAGATAGTGTGCCTCATCGTTACCATGGCTCATTCAGATGTCTACCGGCATCTCTCGCTTCGTTTCGGGATCCATCACCGAATTAAATTATCTTCATCAACAAGAGCAAACTATGCCTCAAACAAACATTGCCGACCGGGAAAATACCGAAAGAAAGGGGTCGACATTCCCCTTCGTCGGGCTGGGGGCATCCGCAGGTGGGTTGGAAGCATTGAAAGCCTTCTTTGCAGAAGTTCCCGAGAACAGTGGCATGGCCTACTTCGTTGTAGTACACAGGAGTCCGGATCAACCAAGCATGCTGCCTGATCTTCTCCAGAAGGTTTCGTTCATTCCGGTCACCACCGCGGAAGACGATCGGCCGGTTCAATCCAACCATGCCTATGTGGTTCCCTCCAACAAAGATATCGCAGTGTTCTCGGGCAGGATAAAATTGCTGGAGCGCAACAGCAAGGCGGCCACCCTTTCAATCGATCTGTTTTTGCGATCTCTTGCCGAAGATCAGGGGAAAAACAGCGCCGTGGTCATTTTATCCGGAACCGGAAGCGATGGGACCATGGGTGTAAGAGCGATCAAGGCGGCTGAAGGACTGGTTCTGGTGCAAAGTGTGGAAACGGCAGCCTATGACGGCATGCCCCGCAGCGCCATCGACACCGGCCTTGCAGATTTCATACTGCCTCCGGAGAAGATGCCCGAACAGCTGATGCAATATTTTGCAAGTCACAGAGCAGCCTTCAAGCCTGAAAATGACAAAGTCGAGCGGGATGATGTGGATAAGATATTCAGCATACTGCGCAGCCGCATCGGCCATGATTTTTCCGACTACAAGGATAAGACGATTCAGCGCCGTATCAGCCGCCGCATGGTGGTTAATCAGATTGACAGCCACAAAGAATACGTCGACTATCTCCAGAAAAATCCCAATGAGGCGGAAACTCTGTTTCGTGAACTGCTTATCGGTGTAACCCAGTTTTTCCGAGACGCCCAAGCCTTCGAGGTTCTGAAAACCGAGATTTTGCCCGAGTATCTTGAATCGCTGAAGGACGGTGATACCTTCCGCGCCTGGATCCCCGGATGTTCGACGGGCGAAGAGGTCTATTCACTGGCCATGATCCTGCATGAGTGTCTCGATCAAATATCCAGGCGTATCAACCTGCAGCTCTTTGGAACCGACATCGACGGCCGGGCCATCACTCTGGCCCGCAAAGCGGTGTATCCGGATAGTATCCGGGCCGATGTCGGCGCCGAAAGGCTTAAACGATTTTTCGTCAAAGAGGACGATACCTTCCGCGTCCGCAAGGAACTGCGGGATGATCTGGTCTTCTCTGAACAGAACATACTCAGGGATCCGCCTTTCCTGCGCCTGAACCTGCTAAGCTGCCGTAATCTGCTCATCTATCTGAACAACGAGGCTCAGAAAAAACTTATACCGCTGTTCCATTATTCCATGGTTCCTCATGGTATTCTGCTACTGGGACCCTCCGAGACGATCAGCCGCTTTTCCAGTCTCTTCAAGGCCCGTAACAAAAAATGGCGAATATACCTTCGCCGTGAAGTAACCTCCCTCCAGCCCGTTGAATTCCCCAGCAGACAGATACTTACCGCACAACAAGACCGCACACCCACTGCCGCCGAGCACAAACGCAACGTGGCAGAAAGTACTCGAAAAGCGATCATCGACCAGTTCGCTCCAACAGCGATTCTTGTGGATTTTGAAGGAAACATCAAGCACGTGCAGGGCCGTACCGGTAAATATCTCGAGACCCCCAGCGGAGCGCCCACCAGCAATATTCTCAATCTGGCCAGAAATGGTCTGCGCATTGAATTATCTGCCGCCATCCGCAAGGCGGTATCTTCGAAGATCGCGGTAACCCGTCGTAATATCGGGGTCAGAACCAACGGGGATATGCAGATGATCAACCTCCATGTTGCTCCGCAGCATTCCGGTGATCTTAAGGATCATCTCCTGGTGGTTCTCGTCGATATCGATGATAAAGTAAGCACCTATAAGGGTAAAACGGAAAGCAGCCACGAACAGCAGACCGACTCCTCGCGCATAACCGAGCTGGAGGAGGAGTTGCTCAATTATCAGGAAAACCATAAGGTGACCATAGAAGAACTGGAATCCGCCAACGAAGAGCTCAAATCCACCAATGAGGAACTGCAGTCAGCCAACGAAGAGCTGCAGTCAGCCAACGAAGAGCAGGAATCCACCAAGGAGGAACTACAATCCCTGAACGAAGAGCTGCAGACCGTCAATGCCGAGCTGGAAAGCAAGGTTGCCGAACTTTCCGAAGCCCACGACGACCTGCGTAATTTGCTGAACGGCACCCAGATAGCCACTATTTTTGTGAACAACGAGTTGCGCATCCGCCGTTTTACCGAAGAGGCGACTACCATCATCAACCTGATCCAGTCCGACATAGGCCGCCCCCTCAAGCACGTGGTTACCAACCTGGAATACGCCGACGTGATCGACGACCTGACGGGGGTTATACAGAAGCTCACTCCCAAAACAGCTGAAGTCAAAACCATCGGCGGCGACTGGTACGCCATGAGAATTCTACCCTACCGCACCCGGGACAATCGCATAGACGGTGCCGTGCTTACCTTCTCGGACATCAATGAACAGAAAAAGGCGCAGGTCATCATTCACGATGCCAAAAAGCAAGCTGAAGGAGCCTGGCAGCTGGTCCGTTATGTTTTTGACATGAATAGTTCCCCTATTGCCGTCCTTGACAAAAACGACAAACTGGTCATTGCCAACAGTGTGTTTTCGACATTGTTCAATATCAGCCAGAAAGAGGTGAGAGGCCTCGACCTCATCAATCTGCAGCACCGCGTCTTTAAGGGAATAGATTTACAACCGATGTTGGCAAAAGCACTGGAGCAGAAGAGTGATTTCACCTCTCCCGTCTTTGAGATACATTCAACCGACGGCAACCGCGGATTCTTCATTCACGGCCGGATCATCAGAGAAGATGATGATTTCCCCTACCACCTCCTCCTCCATTTCAGAGAATCACCAGCAAAGGACTAAGTCATGCCTCACCGGTCAGGCCAAAATGATAAATTCGATCAACTGCGGCGACAGGCGGAAATTTTGATCCGGGGGCAGCCGGAAAAAACGACTCCGGCCGTCCCCGACATTCTCAGTCTGATCCATGAACTGAGGCTCTATCAAGCGGAGCTGGAAATCCAGAATGAGGAACTCCAGTCCGCGCAGCAGGAAATCAGTGAATTGCAGATCAAATTTGAGAACTTGTATGAGTATGCACCCTGCGGTTACTTGACTCTTGATGCCCAGGGCTTTATCAGCGAAATAAACAGCACCGGAACCCGACTGCTTAACACCAAGAAGTCAATCCTGACGCACTCGACCTTCAGCCGCTTCATTGAAAAGGGTTGGGAACATGCCTTCCTGGCCGCGCGGCAAAGGGCTGTTATGAGCCGGGAAAAACAAAGCACAGAGCTGCCTCTGGCTCGCAAGGAAGAGATTCCCCTGTGGGTTCAGGCGGAAATTGAGGCGCACCAGAAGCCTGGCGGCGAGGAACTGCAGTGGCGAATTATCCTGATCGATATCAGCGCCAGAAAAGCGGCAGAGATTTCCCTGGAAGAGAAGGAGGTAATGCTCAAGGAGATCCACCACCGGGTCAAAAACAATATGCAGGTCATCTCCAGCCTTATTTCCCTGCAGTCCGATGAACTGCCGGAAGGTGCGGCACGTGAGGTCTTTCAAAACATACACCACCGGGTGCGCTCCATGGCACTGGTGCATGAGAAACTCTACCAGTCTGACGACCTGGCCCGGATCCAGTTTGACGACTATGTCCGCAGCCTGGTGAGCTATCTGCTTCAGGCGCATCAGACAACAACAAAGATCAGGCTCGAACTCGATCTTGAACCGGTGCAGCTTCCGGTAAATACGGCATTGCCCTGCGGCCTGATCCTCAATGAGTTGGTCTGTAATGCACTCGAGCACGCTTTTAATGGCGGAGAAGGGTTGGTGAGAATCTCACTGCACCCCGACAGCCTTGAGCGTGCCCGCCTGTCTGTCAGCGACAATGGTAAGGGGATGCCCCAGGAACTGAACTGGAAAGAGACGGATACCCTCGGCCTCCGTCTGGTGCGCATGCTGGCGGGGCAGATACATGCCGAAGTTCATATTTGCAGTGAAAATGGAACCACCTTCACTATAAAATTTTGATGGACTCGTAAAAAAACTCGATCTACGCCGTTGTAGACCGAGCTTACTCGATTTTGCATTTGTCGCAGTGCCCGTCCCGGCAACTTCAATGAATTTCTACGATTTCATTTTATAAAAGAACACGGTCTCCAGATCCCGGTGTGCATCCAGGGGTAAGGCACTAAATCGCCCTGTTGGTATGCATATGGAGAATTAAATCCAGCATTCGGTTGGAATATCCCCATTCATTATCATACCAGCTCATCACTTTGACATTGTTGCCGATAACTTTGGTTGAGGGACCATCGACAATCGATGACCTGCCGTCACCCTGAAAATCGATGGAAACCAGGGGGAGATCGGAATATCCCAGATATCTGTTGGCAGCCTCTTTCAATACCTGGTTCACCTCTTCAACCGTGGTGGTTTTTTCCACTTGCATCACCGCATCGACCAGAGAGACATTGGGCGTAGGCACGCGAACGGCGAGACCGTCAAACTTGCCCTTCAGTTCAGGAATCACCAGAGAAACCGCGGCAGCCGCACCCGTCTTTGTCGGGATCATGGATAAGGCGGCAGCCCTTGCTCTGCGGAGGTCTGAGTGGGGAAAATCAAGAAGACGCTGGTCGCCGGTATAGGCATGCACCGTTGTCATCAAGCCATTTTTGATTCCAAAATTATCAAGAATAACTTTGGCAAAAGGAGCCAGGCAGTTGGTCGTACAGGAGGCATTGGAAACAACATGATGTTTTGCGGCATCATATTCGTCTTCATTGACGCCCATCACAAAGGTTTTGACATCACCCTTGGCCGGAGCTGAAATGATGACCTTCTCCGCACCGGCGTCAATATGCGCCTTTGCCGACTCGCCATCTCTGAATATTCCTGTACATTCAGCCACATACTTGACCTTGGCGTCCGCCCAGGGGATATCAGCCGGGTTCTTGTGGCTCGTCACCTTGATAAGCCTGCCGTCAACGATTATGCCTTCATCGCTGCTCTCGATTTCCGCGGGATAAATACCCATGATGGAGTCATACTTGAGCAGATGAGCCAGGGTTTGGGTGTCGGTCAAATCATTGATTGCGGTTATTTCTATATCCTTAAAGACCGGATCCTGACTCACGGCACGAAAGACGCTCCTGCCAATGCGGCCAAAGCCGTTGATACCAATTCTTACAGTCATCGGTGTTCCTCCTGTTAAGCTTATATGAAGCTACTCTGTTATTTTATCCGTAATTACTTTCTTGTAGAGCTGCAGGTAATGGTTTTTGACTTTTTCCCAGGTAAATTTTTCCTGGATGACCCGCACTGCCTCCTTCTGCATGGAGCGCACCAGCTTCTTATTTTCATAGATCTGCATCACCCGTCCCATGGCTTCGGCAAGAAAAGCGGGATCGTTTTTGACATAGGTAAATCCAGTCCGGTTATCAAGAACCTTCACCAGCCCCCCGACATAATGAACAATAGGTATGTTGCCAAAAAGCTGAGCGATGAAGTCCGTCAGTCCACAGGGTTCATAGCGTGATGGTACCAGAAAAAAATCACCGGCGCTGTACACCTTGTTGGCGAGCAGTGGATTGTAACCGGCCAGAAAACATACTCTGCCTGCACTCTTTTCCGCCCCTGCCAGAGAGATCATTTCCTTCTCCAGCCGTGGTGTGCCTCCGCCCAGGATGACTATCTGAAAATCGACATCATCTACCGGCATTTCCAGCATTCTCAAAACGGCACCATGCAAAATATCGACACCCTTTTGCTCGCTCAGACGTCCGATGAAAGTAAACAGCGGGCCGTGATGTTCCGGTTCCAGAAAGCCATACTGGGCAATACCGTCAACCGGTTCTTCGGCAATCAAAGACCGGACCAGCGCCTCCCTGCAGCGTAACTTGCCCTCAATTAACCGATCATCCGCTACATCAAAAGATGCGGCCAGACCAATCTCTTCGCCCCGTCGCGGATCGTAGGAATGCATATCCACGCCGTTGGTGATGCCTTCAAGTATCACTCCCATATCAAGCAGACGATGACCGAGCATACCGGTCTGTTCATCTTCCACCCCGTCCTGAAGCTCCCGGGCATAATTTTCACTGACCGTATTGACCGCGGCATAATGTCCGGCTGCGACAAAAGGGTCAAACGCGCCCCGCAGAATGCTTTTATCAATTACATTCCCGGGCAGTCCCGTCATTGCCCGGGCATAAGGAAGGTCGAAGACTTCCTGATGATAGCCTATGCCGGCATTGTGCATTGTCACCAGGCAGCCGGTGCTGCGAAAATAGCTCTTCAACCATAACGTCTCCTCGATGATTGCCGGCAGGACAGCGGTATGGCCGTCGTGACAATGAATAACATCAGGAAATTCCCGCAGGAGAAGGATGAGCTGGATGGTTCCTTTCTGCAGGAGGAGATTCATGGCAAAATAATCTATATGGCCTTCTCCCTGGCTCTTAGTTGCATCCTCGGCCTCCTCGGCCGCAGTATAGGTATAGACGTCTTTTTTTTCACGGAACCGGTTGGAATCAAGAAGATAAATATTAACCTCCGCCACCGTGGCATGCCACACCCGCAGTTTTTCGCGGCGTTCCTCGTCGGCATAATTCATATCGACTTCATATTCCAGGAGCGACTCCTCGGTATGGGGATCATGCAGCAGAGAAAAGCCCCTGGCTTTCGGATCGATAAAGCCATAAAGCGGCAGCACCACGCTCACCTTGCGTTCGCCTCCCTGGGCCAAGGCCCTGGAAAGCTGATCCGCAACATCCTTGACCCCCCCGGCACCGGCAAGGTCACCATACTCCCGGGTCAGCATCCAGATGTTTACGGCTGATCCATAATCCTTCATAAATTCCATTCCTTCATTGAACGTCTGCCTCCTTTTCCGCACCGGACAATGCCGGATATGCAGAAGAATTCTTTACCTGCTGTTTTGAGAAAGCAGTTGTCTGATCTGCTTAACCGCCTGCGCTATCCCATTTTTGCCGGTGTCAATTTGATAATGAGCCGTTTGCCGATAGAGCGGAATCCGCTCCCGCAGCACTTCGGCAATCTCTTCGGCCGCGGCACGATCGGTCAAGGGCGGACGCTGCTCACTCCCGGCCATATCATTCTCCAGCCTTTGCTGCAACACCATTTCGTCTGCGCTAAGCCAGAATATGAGTCCTGCATCCTTCAACTCCAGCCATTGGGTTTGATGCAATATGGCACCGCCTCCCGTGGCCACCACAGTTTTTTCGCGATCTTTCAGCGACTGCAGCACCTCTTTCTCGTATTGTCTGAAGGCCTGCCAGCCTTCCCTGGCCACTATTTCCACTATCGAGGCTTTATGCAGTCGCACCACTTCGTCATCGGTATCACAGAAATCATAGCCAATGGAGTCCGCCAGCTCTCTGCCTATCGTGGTTTTCCCTACTCCCCTGTAGCCCACGAGAATAATGAGATTACACATACTCCTTCTCCAGGTTTGACCAGATGAACTCTGCGATAAGCGCAGACCAGGAATAAGCTCGATATATCAGGCGTAGCGTCTAAAACGGCGATTTGGCAGTACATGCAGTAAGGCAAATCGCCGGTTCGGATCTACAACGACATAGATCGGGCTTATCACGGCTCCATCAAGGGTTAAATGTATGACTCATATACTATGTGTCAATTTGAAAAACAGGTGGAATCACAAAGCGGACCCTACTGTCTGTCCAGCTTCCCGTTCCTTTAATTTTCAGGCAAAATCTGCCTTGATCAATTCGTTCATTCGGCCATATCATCTTTGAAACAATTGACTGTCACCGGAAAAGAACATATAGTGCTGTAAATACGTTACGACTATTTAAAAGTAACTGAGCCAGACAAATCAGCGGGCTTTCGAACTGCTGCAGCACACGACTACGACGAGAGGAAAAGCATGGTATCCGGCAGATTATCGATATCCACCAGAAAGCACATGGAACTTGTAGACATCACCCAGCAGATCAATGAGAAAGTGGAAGACTCAGGAATCATATCCGGAATCTGTCTGCTCTTCAATCCCCACACAACTGCCGGTCTCACCATCAACGAAGGTGCCGATCCCGCAGTACAAGACGATATCATAGCCGGATTGCAGAAAATTGTGCCGATGACATATCCCTTCAAGCATATGGAAGGGAATTCCCCCGCACATATCATGGCGTCTCTTATGGGATGCACCCTGACGGTGTTGATTGAAGAGAACCAGCTTGCTCTCGGTACCTGGCAGAAAATCTTTTTTTGTGAATTCGACGGACCGCGCTCTAGAACGTTAAAATGGCGCATATCCAATTTAGATTAACATTTTTGCTTAATAATATCAATGACTATAGAACCAGATCAAATGTGCTTCGGCTTGACTGAAGACCTCGACAGAAAATCCTTTGCCTGCTTTCTGCAGCTTGCCGGTGAGAAAAAGTTTGCCGAAGTACTGGCGGAGAGAACCAGTAGCGAAGAGATACTTCATTTTGTCGACGCCTTTACTCATCTCCTGCGCGAGCATCTTAACGAAAACGAGTACCACTCGCTCTTTCTCAAGGACGCGTCTCATGGCCACCACGACCACCACAGCGGGAGTGATGAGTAATGAGCAGCAGTCCTCTAAATGACCTGCAGAGCTATGTAGATCTGCTGCAGCGCGAAAACAATCTTCTTGTCATAGAAGAGGAGGTCGATCCCTATCTGGAAATCGCCGAAATCCATCGACGCGTTATTGAAAAGCAGGGACCTGCCTTATTGTTTACCAGGGTAAAAAACTCCACCTTTCCGGTGGTAACCAACCTGTTCGGCACCAACAAACGGCTTGAGCTTGCTTTCGGCAGAAAGCCGCAACAGTTTGTCAAGGATATCGTCCACCTGGCCGAAACCATCATGCCTCCGACCCTGGGAAAGATCTGGGAGAACCGCAATATTTTCAAGGATGCCATAAAGATCGGCTTGAAAAAAAGTTCAGCTGCTCCGATTCTCGATACCTGCATTAAGCCGGCCAGGCTGAGTGAACTCCCCATGCTGACCTCCTGGCACAGCGACGGCGGACCTTTCGTTACTCTTCCCCTGGTTTACACAGAGCATCCGGATGGACGGGGCCACAATCTGGGGATGTATCGGATCCAGCGGCATGACGACACTACTAGCGGAATCCACTGGCAGATCCATAAAGGTGGAGGATACCACTATTTCGAGGCTGAAAAGAAGAACCAGGCCCTGCCGCTGACCCTTTATATCGGCGGTCCTCCTGCCCTGATGCTTGCCGCCATCGCCCCTCTGCCCGAGGATATACCTGAGCTTATTCTCACTTCCCTGCTGATGGGAGAGAAGCTCAAGATGATCTCTGACCCGCTGGGCGGGCACGATTTGGTCGCTCATGCCGAGTTTGCCGTTAAAGGCATGGTGCCGCCGCACCTGCGTCATCCCGAGGGGCCCTTTGGCGATCATTACGGCTACAATTCCCTGGAGCACGATTATCCGGTGTTTCAGGTCAGTCATCTGTACCACCGCAAGAATGCGATATATCCGGCCACCGTGGTGGGCAGACCGAAACAGGAGGATTATTTTATCGGCGATTTTCTCCAGGAATTGCTCTCCCCTCTCTTCCCCCTGGTCATGAAGGGCGTCAAGGAGCTGAAAACCTTCGGTGAAACCGGTTTTCACTGCCTGGCCGCCGCACGTGTTGCCGACCGCTATCCCCGTGAAGCTTTCGCCTGCGGTCTGCGTATTCTGGGCGAGGGGCAACTCTCTCTCACCAAATTTCTGATCATCACCGATGGCGACATCAATATCGCCGATTTCGGCAAACTCTGGAGCCACGTCCTCGAGCGGGTACGGTGGGACAGTGATCTTTTTGTTTTCGCCAACGTCTCCCAGGACACCCTTGACTATACCGGCCCATCGGTCAATAAAGGCTCAAAGGCTATGATCATGGGGCTGGGCCGGGAGAAATTACGCTCGCTGCCTACTTCCTTCAGCGGCGATCTGCCGCAGGGTACCTCCCATCCAGTGGCCTTTCTTCCGGGAACCCTGGTACTGCAGGGCCTTAGCTACGAGGAGGAGCCGGATCTGCCCGGACGAATCGCTCAAGCAGAAGGACTGAGCAGCTGGCAGGTGGTCATTCTGGCCGACAACAGCAGAGAGGCGACACTTTCCATGCAGGAATTTCTCTGGACGATATTTACCCGTTTCGAACCGGCCGCCGATCTTCATGGAGCAGCACAGCAGGTCAAAAGGTTTCACGTCGGCCTTGAACCTCCCATTGTTATAGACTGCCGGATGAAGCCCTGGTACACGGAGGTGCTGGAAGTGGATACTGCTACCCGCAAAAAGGTGGATGAGAAATATCACAGGATCATTCCTGCCCAATGGCGATGAGTGAACATATCCGGCTGCAGAAGTACCTGGCACAATGCGGAATCGCCTCACGCAGAAAGGCCGAGACCTTTATAGCTGCAGGCCGCATCAGAGTCGACGGCAAAGTTGTGGTCGATATGGGTTCCAAGATCGATCCTCTTCGGCAAAGGGTCTCTTTTGACGGCAAGCCCGTTAAAAAAGAAGAGGAAAAGGTGTATATCCTGCTCAACAAGCCAAAAGGATATGTGACCACCTTAAGTGATCCGCAGGGGAGACCCATTGTGACCACTCTGATTAAAGATATTTCAGCCAGGCTTTTTCCGGTGGGCAGGCTGGACATTGATACGGAAGGTGCTCTGATTCTTACCAACGACGGTGATTTTGCCCAGAGAATACAGCACCCCAGCTTTGAAGTGACCAAAACCTACGAGGCGCTGGTTTCGGGTTTTCCGAGCAAAACCGATCTCCAGGCGCTGGAACGGGGAATACTGCTGGAAGGAAAAATGACGGCACCGGCATCAATGAAACTGCTGAAGTCAACTTCCCGGTCATCCCTTGTCAACATCATTATTCATGAAGGCCGCAAACGCCAGGTGAAAAAGATGTTTCAAGCCATAGGCCATCCTGTCATAGATCTTAAGCGACTTGCTTACGGCAGGCTGCAGCTGGGAAAATTGCCGAGAGGGGGGTATCGTAGTCTAACCCCAAAGGATTTAAATAAAATATTTAAAAATATTCCTTTACAAAAGGAAAAATAGCTGATTAAATCTAGTCAGTTACATATTAAGCAGATTTGATGAACAAGTGTGACTCCAGCTTTGCCCTTTCAGCAAGGAAGCGCAACGGAATTCGCAAACCAGATATGTAACTGTTTTTATTGTTTTTACGCACGTGGCTGTGCTCGTACTTTACCTCACAAAACTGGATCGCATGAAACCCTGGGGCAGGTAGCTGCACGGAATTTCTTCTAAAACAAGACGAAATTTCCAGGGTAAAACTTCCGTCCCAGTGAACGACACATTAGGACCAACCCAGCTGAGCTGGACAAGGACCTTTAGACAGATTATTTTCTTGGAAAAGACCAGAGAACAGTCTGTAAGGTACTAAAAAACTTACGGGAACAGGAGCAAAGCATGAATAAATCGGAACTCATTGAATCTTTGGCACAGGAAATAAATGTACCTCACCGCGAAGCTGCTGCAATCACCAACACCGTTATTGAAACTATGACAGAAGCACTTGCCAAAGGAGAGAGCATCGAAATCCGTGGGTTTGGCAGCTTTGTTATCAAGAACTACGAAAGTTATGAAGGTCGAAATCCCAAGACCGGCAAGAAAATCAAGGTCAAGCCCAAAAAGCTGCCTTTTTTCAAAGTAGGCAAGGATCTCAGGGAACAGGTCAATTCCAACAAAAGGTAAACCAGCGAGAATGGTCAGGTCGAATCCCTCCCCTCACCTGACCGTTGCTCTCCGCAGCACACTCTCGCTCTGCCTTCGTAATCAGACAATCGCTCCAACAAGGTCATAGATCTGTGATTCACAGATCTTTACCTGAACAATATCACCCGGAGCGGCATGACCATCATTAATATACACGCAGCCATCAATGTCAGCTGCCTGAAAACGGGTGCGCCCTTCCAGCAACAGGTCGGTCTCCCTACTGAGGCCCTCCACCAATACCGATTCCACCCTTCCCAGATATTTTTGCTGTATTTTTCTTGAGATTTCCGACTGCACCGAGAGGATATGATCGACTCTTTCCAGCTTCTCCTTCTCTGAGACCTGTTGCTCAAAGAATTCGGAAGGACAGCCCTCTTCATTGGCATAGGGGAAAACTCCGACATGATCGATTTTACAGGCCAGAAGAAATTCTTCCAGTTGCTTGACATCAGCATCTGTCTCCCCCGGGAAACCTAGGAGAAAGGTGGTTCGCAGAGCAACTTCAGGAAGGTATCTTCTGGCTTTATCTATCAGTTCGTATATTTTATCCGTCGTATATCTTCTGTTCATTCTGCGCAGAAGATCATTGCCGACATGCTGAAAAGGTATGTCGAGATAAGGCACGATGCGGCTGTTTGCCGCCATAAGCTCAAAGAGATCATCATTGATGCCCGAAGGGTAGAGATACATGAGCCTGATCCAGGGGATTTCGGTGTGGCGCAGCAAAGCCTCAAGGAGCGGTACCAGCGTTGACCTGCCCTCCCCTTCCGTACCAAAGGCGGTCAAATCCTGAGCTATCAGACTGAGCTCTTTGACTCCTTTGCGTTCAAGCACACCTGCCTCACACACCAGATCCTCAATCGACCTGCTGCGTAGTTCGCCGCGGAGAGAGGGGATCATACAGTAGGAACAGCGATTGTTGCACCCTTCAGTGATTTTCAGCCATGCCCTGAAAAAAGGCGTGGCTATCGTTCGCGGCGTCGCACTGCTCATAAGAAAGGGACCGGGAATGTGAGGGGGAACAACCCCATTGCCACTGCAGATCTGCCGCAGCAGACGAACAATGTCGCCGACGCCTTCGGTTCCGACCAGCAGGTCGATCTCCGGTAGTTCTTCCAACAGTTTCTGACGATACCGCTGGACCAGACATCCTGTGACTACCAGTTTTCTGGCAGTTCCTTTTCTGGTAGTATCTTTTTTATGGGCTGCCAGAGTAAGAATTTCCTCAACGCTCTCTTCGACTGCAGGTTGTATAAAACCGCAGGTATTGACAAGAAGAACCTCAGCCTCTTCCGGCGCGGAGACGACCTGCCAGCCATCCTGGTCAAGCAGGCCGATCATCACTTCGGAATCGACAAAATTCTTGGGGCAGCCAAGACTGGTTATATGTATGGTTTTCATAGTCTCTTACAACGCATCATTAAGCAAACAATCGAGCAGCCGCGTGCAGCGCTCTCGAAATATCGTATTCTTAAAACCCGGGTTCCATTTACTGCTCCAGAGCTCATCGGAGACAATCAGCACCGCGTTGAAATCAATATTACGAAAAGAAGCGACACTGCAGAGTGCGGAAAACTCCATATCGACACCGACGACATGCTCTTCCCTGCAAAGTTGCTGCAAAAAAGCCCTGCTTTCTCTATAGGGTGCATCGGTTGACCAGATATCGCCGTCTTTCCAGGGTAACTGTGCGGCTGCAAGCATCCTGGTTAAGGAGTTGCGGCCCTCACTTGAGGATTGCGGCCGTTTCACATCACCATAATACTTCGAGGTGCCTTCACCGCTGACAGCCCCTTTCGGTACGATAATATCCCCAATGGAAAAATCGGGATCTATCGCTCCACACCAGCCCATCATTATAATGCGACGGGCCCCGAGTGCGATGAGTTTCTCCATAACCAGGACGGCTGCCGGTGCTCCAATGGCTGGACCGGCGACAAATCTACAGCTGTCACTGCTGAGCGAAAGGCGGGAATTGTGAAGAAAAAGCTCTTCCCCTCCGCTTTTTACAGTCGCTGCCAGAGCTCGGTGCGCTTCCCCCGGATTGACGAAAAACATGCCGGTAGGGGGAATTTCTTTGTCTTTTTTAGTCTTTAAAGGATGGATGATGATATCATCAATAGTGCTGTTCATTTCGGCTGAATGCTCTTTTCTCTGTTCCATGGAAAGGCATAATATATCTTTTCTCTTGAATTGCACAGAGTATCGGAAAAAATTTTTCGAGCAGTTGCAAATGGTGCAGCTTTCTTTGCCGCCGCCAAACGCAAAAAGGCCGCAGATTTCTCTGCGGCCTTTTTCGATCAGCTTCTGATCTCTTCTCGTATATCAGCTACAGCAATGGATTAGCGTAGAGCAGAATCAGAGAGATTACCAGTCCGTAAATAGCGATGGACTCCGCAAGTGCCATACCGAGGATCATGAAAACCATCAGTTTCGGCTGTACTTCGGGATTACGTGCCAGTCCCATCGTAGCGCCCTGACCAACTGAACCGATACCAATACCTGCTCCAAGACCGGCCAGACCGATAGAGAGAGCCGCACCCACACAAATTAATGCCAGTTGAATATTACCTTCCATTATTTTACTCCTTTAAATGTTTTTTCTTAGGCCTTCTTCCGTACTGAAAACTTCTAAAATGAAACTTCAAAAAATCGTGAACGACCGTCTCAGAAGATCGTTCCTATTATCTATTATCAGTGGGCGTGTTCCTGAGCCTGGGCAATATAAACAACGGTAAGAAGCACAAATACCATTGCCTGGACCAGCGACACCAGAACACCGAGAACCATGATCGGCAGAGGTGCGAAGAATGCACCGGCCAGCATGAACAGGATCCCCAGCAGGGTCTCTTTTGCCATTATATTTCCGAAGAGACGAATGGAGAGCGAAAGCAGCCGGGCGAAGTTACTGATCAGCTCGATGGGCAGCATCAGCGGAATGAGCCACCACATCGGCCCGATGAAATGTTTATAATAGTTCAGACCATGGGCGCGAAAGCCGATGACATGATGGGTGATCCAGACGATGATGGTCAGCGCAAGTGTAGTGTTGATACTAGAAGTGGGCGACATGAAACCGGGGATAAGGCCAATCAGGTTGGCCACCGCAATATATAAAGCGAATGTTGCAATCATCGGGAAGAGCTTGTCGGTCATCTCCCTGCCCATATTATCGGCAAAGAAATCATCCATGCCGCCAATGACGATTTCCCAGAAATTCTGGCCGCCGCCGGGGATCATTTCCAGGTTCCCTACGGTGAGTTTGGAAACCACGAACAGAAATACCATGACCAGCCAGGTATAGGTCATATACGGGGCGGTGAGCTGCTCCAGAAAAGAATGGCCGACAAAGCCATGAGTGACCGGCAGACCCAGTTTTTCCAGAATAATTGAAATGAATAGAATCGGATGTTCCATAACCCTTCTTTACCTCCTCCCACTGAAAAAATAGCGTTTAGCCACACCTAACGCTGAAAAAGTGATCGTAAACACCACCGTTGACAAACCCAGAATCAGCCCAAATACATTTGCCCTGCCGCTCTTGATGAGGAGAAACAAAACAATGCCGATGATACCGATCCGGAACCAAAATTTAATCAGAAAACCAGTCTTGCTCTTCTTAACCTTTTTTGTATCCTCTTCCGTAACCTCCGCCTCGGTCGGCGTCAGTGTTTCGAAGAATCCGACAACATCCCGGTGAGATACGGTAAAACTCAGGATCGAGATAACTCCGCCTGCAAAAACCGCCCAGGCAAAGGACCATGAAACAATCAACCATGATCCGGCTGTGATAATCAAAAGATATATCCAGCCGGAAACCTGCATCTTCTGCAGGGAAATAATGTCATCCGTCACGCTATCCTCAATCTTCTTTCTTTCCACCCTTGTCTTTATTTTGCCAGAGGATACCGAACAGCGTCTTAAAACCGGCTGCTATACCAAAAGCCAGGCCGATGAAGGTAAACCAGGGGGCGGTTCGACCTTCAAAGACTTTCTGGTCCAGCAATATTCCGCCGCCCAGACCGATAAAGATGCAGGCAACGAAGGTAAATCCAATATGACCATAATTGGCCAGCAGGTGGATCATCTCTTTTTTCACACCGGACATGACATCCTCCTTAAATGACCTTCACCGCCAACTGTCATACTATCACGGTTTGGTAGCATGCCCATCATCCAAAGTCAACGGATTTTTTAACTTTCCAGCAATTTTTTGAATGACCATTCAGTCATTTTCACCAGATTTTTCAGCTCATCGGTGGTGTGAGCGGCTGAAATAAAAGCAACTTCAAACTGCGAAGGAGCAAGGTATATTCCCTGGGACAGCATCTGACGGAAATGGGCGCCATAACGATCGGTGTCCGATCGCATGGCTCCGTCAAAATCCGCCACCTCGGCTTTTGTAAAAAATGCTGTCATCAGCGAACCGATGCTGTTCAACTGCACGTCTATGCCGACGCGGCGCACGACATCCCGCAGCTGGTCAGCCGTTTCCGCGCTCTTTTCATTGAGCTCTTCGTAGAAACCGGGGCGTTGCAGGATTTTCAGGGCAGCTATGCCCGCTGACATCGCCAGAGGGTTGCCTGACAGGGTCCCAGCCTGGTAGACCGGACCATCTGGTGCGATATGGTTCATTATTTCAGCCTTGCCGCCGTAGGCGCCAACGGGAAGACCACCACCGATGATCTTCCCCAGACAGGTGAGATCCGGGGTGACATCAAAGTATTCCTGGGCACCGCCATAGGATAATCTGAAACCGGTAATCACCTCATCGAAGATAAGAATAATGCCCAGTTCCCGGGTAAGCCTTCTCAGAGTCTGCAGAAATTCCGGCTGAGGCGGTATGCAGCCCATGTTGCCGGCGACCGGCTCGATAATGACACAGGCAATATCCAATTTCTCATCCCGCAGTGTCCTCTCCAGAATCTCCACATTATTATAGGGAATCGAAGCGGTATTTTTGACAACATCATCCGGCACTCCCGGACTGCCCGGGATTCCCAGGGTGATTACACCTGAACCGGCTTTTATCAGGAAAGAATCGGCATGGCCATGATAACATCCATCGAACTTTATCACGGTATTCTTACCCGTGTACCCCCTGGCGAGCCGAACGGCGCTCATGGTCGCCTCCGTTCCGGAATTGACAAAACGAACCTTTTCCACGGAAGGTACCGCCTCGACCACCATCCGGGCCAGATCGACCTCGGAAGGCGTGGGTGCGCCAAAACTGGTGCCCGCTGTTGCACTCCTCTGTACCGCCTCGACAATATCAGGATGTGCGTGTCCCATTATCATCGGTCCCCAGGAACAGACAAAATCGGTATATCTGTTGCTATCCACATCGTAAACAGTTGAGCCCTCAGCTCTTTCGATAAACACCGGTTCACAGCCCACGGATCGGCAGGCTCTGACGGGGCTGTTCACCCCGCCGGGAATATATTTCTGTGCCTCTTTAAACATTTGGCCGGATCTGACTGTATCCATGGAATCTCCTTGTCTGTATTCTATCTGAAAATTTGGTCTCGAATTCTGTACATCCGCACTCTTCGCTTGTTCGGATGCCCTAAGTTTCCCGGCACCGACACCTCAACCTGCAACTTCGATGACTTTTCCGAGATCATCAGGTTAAACTTAAGACTATAGCATGGGGAAAGAAACAGTGTCAAACAGCTTCCAGCTCCTTGCTGTTAAATAGTGTTTACTGTTGACTATCTATCTTTCAAGTTTACATTATCAAATTCAATTTCCGTGACAATTTTACTTGTCACGGAAAAAGGCAACAGGTAAACTGAAGTCGGGATCGTAATCATTTGAAGCCGGTTTACTATTACTTTCCAACTATCATTATTATCACGTACTTTTTAAGGAGAAGAAAATATGGCAAGCGATAAAGTCCAACAGATAAGTGATGCAGATTTTGATTCGATTATTGGCTCTGACACACCTACTCTGGTAGATTTCTGGGCCCCATGGTGCGGACCCTGCAAAGCAATCGGCCCAGTCGTTGAAGATCTCGCTGAGGAGTTTGACGGAAAGATCAATATCGCCAAAATGAATGTCGATGATAATCCTGCAACCCCGGGGAAATTCGGGATACGAGCCATACCGACACTGATTATGTTCAAGGGAGGTGAGGTTGTTGATCAGATCACCGGAGCCGTCGGTAAATCTCAGCTCGTCGATCTCATCAATAAAGCCATTTAACATGTATTGCTTTGCTCTCCGGCAAACCGTATCTCAGCCAGGATACGCCAGCGGAGATCTTCGTTCATTTTAGCCGGAATCTGTTTCTTTCGGCAAAAACTGGTGTTTCTTAATTTCGTCTCTTTATTTCCTTATGAACTTATTACTTGGTATTTCACCCCGTCATCCCCTGCACCTCGTTTTTATTATTGCTCTTTTAGCTCTTCTGGCGGGCTGTTCGGCATCAGGAAAATTTTTCGAGGATACCGCCCCGAAAGATATGGACCTCAGTATGGCCCCGCAGATCCTTGCCCAGAAAGGCATGGAGGAATATAACCGAGGGAAATATTTCGTAGCTCTTGAATATTTCAACACAATCCTCGATAACCACCGCTTTACACCAGAGGCGCTGCTGGCCGAACTGAAAGTGGCGGACTGCCACTATTATATGGAAAAATACACGGAAGCATATGTGTATTACGAAAAATTTGAGGAAATGCACCCTACCAATGAGGCTATTCCCTATGTGATGTATCAGAAGGCAATGTGTTACTACAAACGTATTGATACCATTGACCGGGATATTTCAAATGCAAAGAAGGCCATCGAACGATTCCAGCTCCTGGTAAAGGCTTATCCTGAATCTCCTTACATCACAGATGCCGAAGCCAAACTTAGGGCCTCCAGGGAATTTTTGGCAAATCATGAATTCAGTGTAGCGAAATTCTACATCAGGACCAAGGAACCGGGTCAAGCCGTTGTTCGACTTAATTATCTGCTCGCCATGTATCCCCAGACTGAGATTGTCTCCCAGGCAAGAGATCTGCTCAGTGAGGTTGAGGCAAAAAGATAAATCCTAAAACTATCGCCCCGCCGTTCAGATGAACGGCGGGGCGATAGTTATCTAGTGCCCTTCCCGCAATTTGGTTTTTGGCAAAAGGAAGTAAACCTTTCAACTACAGCAGGAATCTTCCCTGAGCATCTGTTTTCGGACCGAGAAGCCTGAGGTTCGGGAATATCTTGAAAGCAATATAAAAAGACAGAATAATGGCCAATATCAGCAGAATGAGCTTAAGCAGGCCGAAAAGGGTTACGAATTTTGCCAGAAGGAACCATTCCAGCAGATCGAAAAGGCACCAAAAACCCAGCAGTCTGTAAATACCCCCATGAAACTGGTAGACGAAATAACTGAACACCAGCGGAAGGCCGATTCGGAGGAAAATAAAGATGGTGGACTGCTGGAAATCGATGGGTAGCTCCTGGAGAAATCCCATTATCGACACACCGACTAAAATAAGGAACAGAACGCTATTCAGGCGGAGATATCTTGTACGCATCTCCTGTTTCGGTATGGACGCTATGGCAAAAGCGACTTTGGAAGCATCCTGCGGATGAGCGCTGACCCGCCTGTTGAAAGCCTCCTCACGCGCCATTCCGCTATCCAGGTCTGCCATAATTTCATTTCTGAGATCAAGAAGTCCCATAACACCTCACTACAAACTCTATTTATTTTCAATAATAATTAGAAGAAGAGCAATCATGATAGTTCCGTAAAAAGTCATTGAAGGAGCCGGGATGGACTCTGCGATAAGCACCCATACGGGCATAAACTCCGACTTCGAAAAGCTTGATGCTAGGCCAGTATCTGAAACGGCGAGCATTACATGTGGTTGGGCAAATCGCCTTTTCAGATCTACAACGACAGATTGAGCTTTTTTACGACTCCATCAATCATGACTTTACAGGATATTGCTCTTCTCCCAGGCAGACATCCATGGCACGGACGGGACAAATAGTGACACAAAGACTGCAGCCGGTGCACTTTTCCGGATCAAAAATAACCGCCATATCCGATCTTCTCATAAATAGTGCACCGGAAGGGCATATTCCCGTACAGGCGCCGCATTGGAAACATTTTTGTTCATCTCTGCTGATTCCGGCGGCAAGTCGCTCGACTCTGACCTCGAAGCTCTTTAGATATTGAATCGCCTCCTTGACATTATTCCTGACGCCCCTGAGCTCGAGTACCATCATTCCTTCCCTATGTGGAAATATGTCGGCCTTGAGTATATTTGATTCTACATCGAATTTTTTTACCAGATTATAAATAAAGGGCTTATCACTGGTATCTTTAGGAAACCGGAGAATATAAATCCGTGCATACATGATTGTCTTCCTTGATTAATATAGAACAGAGAAGTACTTTTTTCAAAAACCAGGGCCTATATATACACTATTTTATAGAGGCAGGCCACCTCACATTGCCTTCCTCCGCTGATTCTATGGCCTGCTCCCCCTGCACCCTGTTCCCCGGGGTATCCGGTAACTAAAAATACAGCAGAAATTCACTGCAGTCTTTCTTGTCCTCCCCCGATGATTGACACTGGCTATCGATTGAGTATCATGCTACATTGGCGATGAGACGACATTGTCATTTGCCGAGGAGAATGAGAATCATGAAAACACTACTGGAAATACTCACCAGTGTAAAAAATGGACAGTGCGACATCACTGAAGCCCTGCAGAAAATTCAGGCACAGCCAGCCGAAACCATCGAAGATGCCTGTCTCGACCATCAGCGGGCCATGAGAACCGGGATACCGGAGGTGGTTTTCGGTGAGTCAAAAAGTGCCGAACAGATTACTGCCATCGCCACCTCCTTGCTGAAAAAGAAGGACCTTGTCCTGGTAACACGGGTTGAGGAAGAAAAAGCAGTTGCGGTTCAAAAGCACCTGCCACAGCTCGGCTATCATCGCAAGGCCGGCATTCTCTGCGGCAATCCTCGGCCGGCGATAATGGAAAAATGCCACGGCAAGGTTGTCATAGTCTGTGCCGGAACATCCGATATTCCTGTGGCGGAAGAGGCCAGAGTCACCGCGGAAAGCCTGGGCCATCCCGTCGAGAAACTCTATGATGTTGGGGTTGCGGGTCTTCACCGTCTGCTTGTCAATCAACCGCTGCTTTCCACCGCCTCCGTAATTATTGTCGTGGCCGGTATGGAAGGAGCACTTCCCAGTGTTGTCAGCGGTCTGGTCAGTGCTCCGGTAATCGGCGTGCCTACCTCCATCGGCTATGGCGCAAATCTTGGAGGATTCACCGCACTTTTGGGTATGCTCAACAGCTGTGCACCGGGGCTTGCCGTTGTCAATATAGACAACGGGTTTGGTGCCGCCTGCATGGCGGTAGCCATCAACACGGCACACAACACCTTGCCGTAAACCTTTTTTATCGCTTTTTTGACCATAATCTTTGGCAAACCTTGCAAGATTCAGGCATTGCGTTATAATCGCCATGCTATTTTGATGGCGGATCGTGTTGTCACCAAATATCTTTTTCAAAGTTAACTTGCGCGGCACCTGCAAATTTAAACGCAACCAGAGGCATAAATGAATACATCGCTGAAATTAAAACTTGGCCTGCTCATAATTTTGATCATAGGCTCCATTACCACTGTAGTCCCTTCGTTTTACAAAGGCGCACCGGACTGGTGGAAAACATATATGGCTCCTGAAGGCCTTCGCCTTGGCCTGGATCTTCAGGGCGGCATGCATCTGGTCCTCAAGGTTAATCTAAAAAAGGCCGTGGAAAACACCCTTGAGCTGGCCGCAGACGACCTCAAGAACCGCCTTGCCGATCAATCCATTACCGCGGTTCGGACTCAATCAACCACCCCGAATATCATCATCTTTACATTGCCCAACACCAGTGCAGTGGCAATGGTCGAGAAAATAGTCGCCGAAGATGAAGACATTGCAGCTACCGTGGAGAGCAAAGAGGGAAGTTTCCCCCGGATTAAGATACGCCTGACCAAAGAGAAATTGAAATTTATAGAAAATAATGCAGTTGACCAATCTCTTGAAATCATCCGCAACCGCATTGATCAATTTGGCGTGGCAGAACCTGTTATCATCCGTCAGGGTGAGGATGAAATCGTTATTCAGCTACCGGGCATCAAAGATCCGGAACGCGCCATAAACCTGATCGGCGACACCGCTCAACTTGAGTTCAGGGCTGTTGCAGATGCCACAGGTACCAATCTGAACGAAATTATAGGCAAAGCCGTCGACGCCGGCCAGTGGCAGGAGGGTGATTCCATTCGGCTGCTTAACCGTGCAGTTGGGAGCCTGCTGCCTGCCGAGACATCCGTCTATTTTGAGAAAGAAGTGGACAAACAGACGGGCAGGGAATATCTCCGCCCGATTCTGCTGGAAGACAAGGTTCTGATGACCGGCGACATGATTAAAGACGCCCAGGTCAGAATAGGCGGAACCTTCAATGAACCCTATGTAAGTCTCGACATGACCAGTAGAGGCGGCCGGATATTCGCCAATGTAACTGAAGAGTATACCGGGGAAAGGATGGCTATTGTTCTCGATGATATTGTGCGCTCAGCTCCGGTAATCCGCGAAAAAATTCTTGGAGGATCGGCGCAGATCACCGGCAGTTTCAGTCACGAAGAGGCCTCCGATCTGGCAATCGTCCTGCGCGTCGGCGCCCTGCCGGCACCGGTTGACATCATCCAGAACATGACGGTGGGAGCAAGCCTGGGGCAGGATTCCATCGACAAGGGTCTGACTGCCGGTATCTTCGGCGCCATCATGGTCCTGGCCTTCATGGTCATCTATTATCGCCTGTCGGGAGTGATCGCCAACGGTGCGCTTATACTCAATATCCTCTTCCTCTTTACCGGTCTGGCGGTTCTTAGTGCAACCCTGACTCTGCCGGGTATTGCCGGTATCGTTCTCTCCATCGGTATGGCTGTTGACGCCAATATCCTCATCTTTGAGAGAATACGGGAGGAATATACACTGGGAAAATCGGTCAAATCGAGCATTGACGGCGGGTTCAGCAAAGCCTTCTCGACCATCATCGATTCCCAGGTGACCACGCTGATAACGGCCATGGCTCTGTTCCTTTTCGGTACCGGACCGATCAAAGGTTTTGCAGTTACCCTTTCTCTTGGTATTATTTTTAACCTCTTTACCGTGTTATTCTGCTCGCGTCTCTTCTTTGACAGTCTCGCCGCGAAGAAGAAGATCGGCCGTCTTAAATTCATACAGATTGTCAAAAACTCAAATCTCGACTTCATGCGCCTCAAAAACATCACCTTCGTTCTCTCCGGTATTCTGGTGGCAATCGGCTTAATTTCTTTTATTCAAATTACCCGCGGCAGTGCCAATCTGGGCGTTGATTTCACCGGTGGTTCTTTGCTGCAGTACAAGACGCAACAGGAATTTTCCATGAACGAAGTGCGCAACGTTTTTGACAGTAACGAGATGCAGGGCGTAGATCTGCAGAAGGTTGAAAACGAAAACCGTCTTATCGTCAAGATCAAAAAATCAGAAGAAGTCGTGGCTAATCTCGGCGAAACCGTTTCGCGGATTCTAGATCGGGACCTGCCGCAAAACAAATTCAATCTCGAAAGTCAATCGGAAATAGGCTCTTCAGTCAGCGAGGTGCTGCGTAACAAGGCCCTGCTCGCTATCTTCATCTCCCTGGTCGGTGTCATTATTTATCTGGGCCTGAGGTTTGATCTACGATTCGGCCTGGCCGCCGCCATTGCCACTTTCCATGACGTTCTTGTGGTTCTCGGCATATGCTGGTTACTGAATGTGGAGATTACCCTGTTAATCATCACCGCACTGCTCACCCTCGCGGGATACTCGCTTAATGATTCCGTCGTCGTCTTTGATCGAATCCGCGAAAATATGCACAAGGACGAGAAAAAGAACCTGCCGGGTTTAATCAATGTCAGCATCAATCAGGTGATCAGCAGAACCGTTGTTACCTCATTGACATCTGCCATGGTTCTGCTTGCTCTATTTCTTTTTGGAGGATCCGTTATTCATGATTTCTCCTTCACCCTGCTGTGCGGCGTCATTGTCGGAACATACTCATCCATATTCATAGCAAGCCCGGTTCTGACGTTATGGAAACCCAGCAAAAGTTGAAAAATAAAGAGATGAAACTTCCGATATTACCAAAAAATATCAGGCGTATTGCCGATGACGAGAAATTTGCTTTTGCCTGCCATACCGGGGTAGACTGCTTCACCCACTGCTGCCGGCAGCTGGAGCTGTCCCTGACCCCATACGACATGCTGCGCCTAAAAAATGCGCTCGGACTGGATTCAAGTGAATTCCTGGAAAAATACGTCATTACCGAACAGGACGATACAGATATCTTTCCACGCTTCTACCTGACCATGGTCGATGACGGCAATGCCAGCTGCGTTTTTGTGACGCCGAAAGGTTGCACCGTCTACACAGATCGCCCCGGAGCATGTCGCGCCTATCCGCTCGGCAGGGCCGCCATGCGTAAAGCAGATAACAGCATTGAAAGTTTTTTCGTCCTGCTCAACGAGGAGCACTGCAATGGGTTTGGGGAATCTTGCCGCCAGACCGCCAGGCGATACAGCGAAGAACAGGGTCTAGATACCTATAACCGCATGAATGATCTCCTCGGAACTCTTCTCCAGCATGAAAGAATTCGTGGCGGCATGCGCCTTTCGGACGAGCAGGTCACACTCTTTACCCATGCTCTTTATGATCTGGATACTTTCAGGAAGAGGTTGTTTTCAGGTCAAGCCGGGACTGATGTCCCCCCTCCGCATATACAGGAGGAACTTGCAGATGATGAGAAACTGCTCCTCTACGCCATTGAGTGGCTCAAAGAGCGCTTCTTTGCTGAAGAGGATAGAGTATGAACGTGCTGAAACTGATCGTCTTCGACTGCGACGGCGTCCTTTTTGACTCGCGCCGGGCCAACCGGGAATATTACAATCATTTACTCAAGCATTTCCGCCATCCACCTATGGATGAAAGCGAGCTGGAATATGCCCACATGCATAGCGCCTCCGATTCCGTTCGTCACATTTTCCGGAATTATCCCGAAAATTCATTTGAGGAAATTGAAGCTTTTCGCCGCGAACTTGGCTATGAACGCTTTCTTCCCCACATGAGGATGGAAGAAGACCTCATGGATTTTCTGCACATAGTAAAAGATAAGTTCCATCTGGCCATTTCCACCAACCGCGGCAACACCATGGAGCCACTGCTGCGGATTTTCGGCCTGCAAGAGTTTTTCGCCAAGGTGGTAACCTCGCAAACAGCGGTCAGATCGAAACCTGCGCCCGATGGTCTCATAGAAATTCTCAATCATTTTCAGTGCACCGCTGCAGAAACGATCTTTATCGGGGATTCCATTATTGACAGCGAACATGCATCATCCTGCGATGTTCCGCTTATAGCTTTCAAAAACAAAGACTTGCCAGCTAAGTTCCATGTTTCCTCCTTTATGGAAATCCTGACACTGCCGCCGTTGCGGAGCTAGCCAGAACAATTCATGAAATAGTCATTTCTTATAAGATATTTTATTATTAATGTTTTTACATGAGTATGAAATTTTTTTCAGAGTACAAAGTATCACCATAAGCAAGTAACATCTATTTCAGCCTACGGGCAAGCCTCATGAAACATCCGGGCCAAAGGGAGTTCTTTATCCTTCGTCACCTCTTTTCACTCCTTCCATAAGGAGCATCATAAAATCGCCGATAGCGGATTGCTGCATTTCACGATCCGGTAGACCGGAAGTAAAATTATAGACCCCCTCCCGCTCGACCAGAATGGCAAAGACAGCATCCTGACCGCTTTTACCGGCATAGTTGGCCACAACGATTGAGCCCTCCAGAAAAGAAACCTTAGCGTTGCCCCTGGGCAACTCGAGGCTCAGGACTCCTGTTTTCTGGTGCATGTGAAAAACCTGCAATAATTCGGCAGGGGCCATTTCATTTAATTTTCCCTGCATACTGGAGCCGAAATCACTGGCCCGCCTGGAATTGGCCCTCGATAATCGTTCAGCCAATAGACGGGCCATATGCATTTGCACGGCATCTGATTTTTTGATGAGTTTGCCGAAATCCTTGCCGCTGATGGCAAGAACCCTGGTTTCCTCAAGAGCACGCACGGAGGTGCTGGCAATACTGTCACCGAAGTAGCTCATCTCTCCGCATAATTCGCCCTCACCCAGTCGGCTGATGGGAACTTCACCATCTTCTACCATGACCTCACCCGAGAGCAGAATGTAGAGATGTTCATTCAATTGACCCTTGGTGATCAACAGACTCTTCTCTCTTACAATTTTCCCCTTGAAGCAACTTATGGATTTCTTCAGATGCTTGGCGGGTATGGCTTTCAGCAGTGCATAATTCCGAATTTTATCAAAAAGTTTCTGCTCTTTTTCAGAGAGCAGAGATTCCTCGCTACCTTGCAGGGTTTTCTCTTCGCCCTGGACCTGCTGAAACTTAATGAGGCCGGTACACCCGCTGCAGGTATATTTTTTCACAAAATCAGGCTCACCGTTTTCCTCGAGGAGCTGAAACAGGAGTTGAGTCAACTCTCTCACCAAAATCAGGCAACTCTCTTTTCCCTCAGGAAAGGAGAGCGATTTCTGTGTCAAAGTAAATATGTCCTCCGACTCATAGAGAGGGCAATTATTATTATCAATGATCTGGAAAACGGCGCGAAAGGGTTTCATTCAAGTCTGATAATCACCTAAAAATTTGCCACATAGCTCGTCAGATAGCTGGATAAGAACCTCCGATATACAAGACGCAGTTTTTTTTGGGGCAAGCCAAAACCTGCAACGAGGGAGATCGCGTTTTTTACAACGTCCTCAGTTAAATACCATGATTCCATAAATACGGCAAAAGGTAATGGCTCATCACCTGCAGCTGATATGGTTATCCTTAAGCTGAGGCTCCGATTTTATCAACTTTTACCGCCTAAATGAAAGTTAAAAAACATTTATCTACATTTTAGGCCGCTTCTCTGTTATTCTGGTGCAGTCTAATCAAGCAAAGCAAGGGAGCATAATTTTTTGCTTAATTACTAACTCAGCACTTTTTCGTACCGAAATCCTCTAGGCGTATGGCTACCCCAAACGAACAGCTACGAAATACTCTTCAGGAAATAAAAGCCGCATTCAAAGCAAATCCATATATTCAGACTATCCCTGCTGATGGCGACCCTCCTGAGAAATATGAAATACGATACAACATTCTCGGGCTGGCGCGGGATGAAGATGGAAATATAATAGAAACCAGGAATCATATCGTCTTTATCAGTATTCCTTTCGGGTTCCCGCATTTCCCTCCCAGCTGTTCTCCGAGATCGGGTACGTTTCATCCCGATTTTGATCAGGCCGCCATATGTATCGGCGAATTCTGGACCAAAGACAAGACGCTAACGGAGTTGATTGTCCATATCGGCAAAATGATCAGCGGTGAAGTCTATTCCAGAGAGAATGTCTTCAACGATGCCGCCCTGGCCTGGTATAGGAAAATCGCCGGAAAATTACCCTTCGAAAATATCGATCTCTCGCTGCCGCCCTTAGAAAACACTGTTTCTCCCGCCCTCTCTGAAGAGTTGATTCAACCACCGGGAATTGATATTCTCAACAACGATGATTTTACCGACAGTACGGATTATCTTGACGATGAATGGGAGTCCGACCTTGAAAAGCAAGAGGAGAGATTGACTCCCTCCACCCTTCGGAGTTCAGGCAAAAGCTCCGTTAATCGTATACAACTGCTCATCCGGCAGAAACGCTATTACGAGCTTTCTATTTTTCTCAATGAGCTCTCAGAAACGGAACGACCTGAAGATCTAATCGATATTGAGACAAATGTAGAAAGTGTTCTCAAAAATGCCCAAAACCTGCAACGTGAAGCTGATGAATTTGAGCATCGGGGGGATCCTCAGAAGGCACTCGAGCTCTTCGAAAAAGTGGCGCATCTTGTTCCCGATTTCCCCAATATTGAGGAAAATATAGAGCGAACCAGAAACTCGGTTGAACTCTCAGGCGATGATTGGACAACTGATGAGTGGGCCGCAGATGACGGCACGTCTGACCAGCCAGGGTCTCCAGATGAACCACCTCCGGGAAAGCCGAAAAAGCGTGTTGCCTTCTTTGAGGAAACCACTAAAGTCACTATTAAATACCTGCCTCTGCTTGGCGGCATTATTGTTCTCGCTCTGGCAATGTTTTTTATCACACCTCTTATCACCGCGAAATCGCATCTGGAGAAAAGCCTCCACCTCTACAATGATTGTGCCCAACTTATTGATCAGGGGCAGTTTAAAAAAGCCCAGATCGAGTGTGATGAGGCGCTTTCTACCCTCAAAAAAATCAGTATTTACAAAAATGACGAACGCGACGCTCTGCAAAAACAGATAAAGCTGACACTTGCCTCTGAGGATATGATTCAGGGCCTCTCCGGACGCGTCCTCTTTGAGGGAAAATATGTCAGAAAAGCAGATATGGACAGAGTGTCTGACTTCAATGCCCTCAGGAAAGAAGGGGACGCCCTGTATGATAAATCTTTATGGCTCAACGCAGTGGATAAGTACAGGTCGGCATTAAAGAATGTCAAACCGATACAAGAAAACATCGAGGAGAGTTACCTTCGTGACATCTCGGAAAAAATACGCATAGCTGAAATTCATATCACTGCGAACAAAGGCTCCGCCCTGATGTCCAGAGGCGAACTGGAGAAAAGTCATGAAATGTATGCCTCGGCACTCAGTGAAGCCGAGGCTCTTCCGGAGGAACTTGGGCGAGACCTGGTTACAATGATAGAGCCCAAAATCCACGAAATAGAATACTTACAACACCTTGATCTTGGTGAGAAATTTTTCAACACCGACGATTGGGAGAGTGCCGTAAAACAATATGAAAAGGCACTGCAGCTGCGGGTTAACTCTTCTATATCCGACAACCGCCGTGACGTCGATTCACTTTATGCCAATATGGCGGAAGCGGAACTCTTCTCCTATATCAGTGGTGCCAAAAACGCCTTTTCCCAGGCGAAGCTTGACCAGGCCATTGGGAAATACCAGGAGGCAATCAGGCTGCTCAACTCTAAAAAAGACCTGCTTCAGCGTATAAACCCCGACGAGATCAAACAACAACTCGAACGCATCATACTGCGGACCCGTATTGTGCAATACAAGCAGATGGCCGATGTACATCTGCAAAATGAGCGGCACAGCGAGGCGATAACCACACTGGAAAAGGTAATCAGCGCTGTAAATCTCAATAACTTGCAGGACGATATGGAGTTCAAGACGATCATTGAGGGAACCCGGCAGACCATCACCGAAACACGCGATAAAGCAACAACCGCTCGACGTATCGCCTATCTGAAAGACAACTACAAAGAAATTTTCGAGACCAATTACAGTGCCGCTATTCCGGAGTATCTGAGTGATCCGAAAGTCACCTTTCTCCGTAATATCGAGGGCAAGGAACTCTATGAACTCCAGTGTCTGGAGAGTAACCGGGGCAGAAAACTGCGTCTTCTCATGCTCTATCTTTATGATCCCATCCTGAAGACCTGGCAGTTCTATAGCGAGTCCAACTAGGAGTGTATCGGAGAATTGTAATTTTTTCTCAGATTAAGTCAGAAAATCAAGCAAAGTCGTATACTTAATATCGGAGTCTGCGCCCTGCGAGCATTGGTTCTTTCTGAAAACAACGCCGGGATGGGCGGTAAGCAAAGACTCGAGAAAGTGCTTTCTCCGACAGGTCCCAACTAGACAAAAATCTCCTTTGCCAAACAGCCGGAGGGGTATTTCCCCCTCCTCTGACCGACCAAACGACTCCGGATAATTCAATTCAGATACAGATTCAAAGCCTTCAGTCGTGATGATGATGAGTATGAGAATGAGATTGACCGGAGGAGGAAGAAGGTCCGCCGGCTTCAAGCAGGGCTTTTTCCAGCAATCTGTCGGCCTCTTTCATAGCGGTGACCGCATCCTCGATATATTTGGCAACCTTGTCCCAGCCCTCACTCCTGGCAAGCTCAGCCCACCTTATGCATTCGGTCTCATGCCCATTGTTATGCTCTATCCAATGGGGCAGAAGCACTCGCAGTTTTTCAAATTCTTTCATTGTATCAGCCTATGATGAGGTTAATGTTTTTCGAGTATCACCCTTCCACCGGAAAAGTCAATATATTTCAGCATCATGTCAGTATAATCAGCAGGCCCTTCGAATAAGGTGGTTATGCGGAGCCCCTTCTCCAACACCTCTATTTTGGTGACATTTTCTTTGAGAAGCTCATCCTGTTCGCCCTTTTTAACATAAGCGCTTACCTGACACATATTACATCCTCCATCGTAGTGTTAAACCAAAAACCGGAATTCTCCCTTACCGAGCAGGTCGTGCAGGTGCAGCATTCCGGCAAGTTTCCGTTGATTATCAATGATAGGCAAAATTGTAATCTCATGGCGCTGCATAATGCTCAAGGCATCAGCGGCAAGCATCTCCCCGTCGATACACACAGGCTCCGGAGTCATTACCTCCCCCACCGACCGGCCGCTGAAACTCCGTTGCTCTGCGATATATCGGCGAACATCGCCATCGGTTAAAATCCCCACAATTTCATTGCTATCATTGACAATGAGAACCGCCCCGAGGTTTTTTTCGTTGAGTATCCGTACACCGCTGACAGCGGATTGATTATCAAGAATCATCGGAACTCTGCTTCCGGATACCATAACCTCTCGAACCTTGACCTTGAGACGCTCGCCCAGGCTGCCGCCCGGATGATTATAGCGGAAGTCGGAGGCCTGAAACTTTTTCCTGTTGAGAAGAACAACAGACAAGGCATCTCCCATGGCCAGTGTTGCAGTGGTCGAGGCGGTCGGGGCCAGGCCTAGAGGGCATGCTTCTTTAGGAACACCTATATCGAGCACGATATCAGCTGCCCCTGCAAGAGGAGAGTCGAGTCCTCCAGTCATGGCAATAACGGAAATACCTCTTTTTTTCAAGCTCAGCAAAAGGATATTAAGCTCTGCGGTTCGGCCCGAATAGGAAATAGCAATGACAATGTCGGTTGCAGCGACCATGCCCAGATCCCCGTGCATTGCCTCTACGGGATGGAGAAAAAAGGCCGGTGTACCCGTGCTGTTCAAAGTCGCGGCTATTTTCTGTCCGATAATCCCTGATTTACCAATACCGGTAATCACCACACGGGTCGGGCATTCCAGGATAGCCTCAATTGCCTTCTCAAATTCAGCACCAATTTTCCGGCGTACGGCGGAAAGGCCCTGCTCTTCAATAAGCAGGACATTCCGGGCTTCTTCTATCGACATGGAATTCCTTTCAAATTTTATACCCTGCAACTGATATTTCCCTGTGTTTTTTTGCAAGGAAATAACAAGCCTGAAGGTTCTTATACCCCTCAAGGGGGTAAGAGTCCAGCTGAGCTGGGTTAGATAATTGATACTTTCCTTTCCCTTTTTCAAGGGAGACATTCTGAAAAACTGCCCGTGGAAACATGAGGGCCTCTGTATCTTAATCACTCGGGCATCATGATCAAGAAAATTCCATTTGTTTTTACTACCATTTTCATTGAAAAAAAATTTTATTCCACTTTTACTTCTTTTCTCAATGGCACCAATGTTCAGAATGCTTTATTATAGAACGTTATTTCCAAACCTGCGAAGCCGACTCCTAGCATTATTCTCTGAGTCTATCGCTTACCTGAGACTTGCAGCCTCACGAGCATTACCTTCTTGTAATATCGGGAAATGTACTTCCACAGGTGCAAATAGCTTCCACTTACTCTACTTTAAATGATTTTCCTTGAATGGAGCCGATTACATGCCTAATTATCTTTTTACTTCTGAGTCTGTTTCCGAGGGTCATCCCGATAAGGTCGCCGATCAAATCTCAGATGCTGTACTTGATGCAATATTGACTCAGGATATACATTCACGTGTGGCCTGTGAAACCCTGGTCACCACCGGCATGGTCCTTATTGCCGGTGAGATTACCACCAGCGCCTGGGTTGACATGCCGGATGTGGTCCGTAAAACTGTTCGTGAGATAGGTTATAATTCATCAGAAATGGGTTTTGACTGGCAGTCCTGTGCTGTCATGACTACCATAGACAAGCAATCCTCCGATATTGCCCAGGGTGTAAACGAAGGAACAGGTCTCGATCTTGATCAGGGTGCCGGAGATCAGGGATTGATGTTCGGCTACGCTTCCAACGAAACCGAAGTCCTGATGCCCCTTCCCATTACTCTAGCCCACCGTTTAACCCAAAAGCAGGCATTTGTCCGCAAGCAGGGCAAACTATCCTGGCTGAGGCCTGATGCGAAGAGCCAGGTTACCGTTGAGTACCAGGGTGGCTCACCGAAACGTATCGAAGCAATTGTGCTTTCTACCCAGCATGACGAGACTATCGGTTATGAAGATCTTCAGGAAGCTGTGATGGAAGAAATCATCAAACCCATCCTGCCTACTTCCATGGTTGACAAGAACACCAAATATTACATCAATCCCACCGGGCGTTTTGTCATTGGCGGACCAGTTGGCGATTGCGGCGTTACCGGACGCAAAATAATAGTCGATACTTATGGCGGTAAAGGTTCACATGGCGGCGGAGCCTTCTCCGGCAAGGATCCATCCAAGGTCGACCGTTCATCATCCTATATGGGAAGATATGTCGCAAAGAACTTAGTTGCCGCCGGCATTGCCACCGAGGTGGAGGTGCAAATTGCCTACGCCATCGGTTTATCCAAGCCTGTTTCAATTAACGTTAACTCATTTGGCACCGGATCAATTTCCGACGACAAGATCAAGAAGGTCATTATGGAATGTTTCGATCTCAGACCAAAGGCCATCATCCAGCATCTCGATCTTCTCAGACCGATTTATCAGAGCACTGCTTCCTATGGTCATTTTGGCAGGGAGCTTCCGGAATTCACTTGGGAGAGAACCGACAAAGCCGAGCAATTGAAGGATGTTGCCAAACATATCAAATAAGCTCACTCCACCGAAAGAATTGCGGCCCTCCTTAAACAGCGGCCGGCTTTTGATGATTAATGAAATTCGAGGAATACACAATGACTACAACCACAAACGATTATAAAATCGCAGATATTTCCCTGGCTGACTGGGGAAGAAAAGAAATAAAAATTGCAGAAACCGAAATGCCTGGGCTCATGGCCATACGGGAGCAATACAGTAAGGAACAACCGCTCAAGGGCGCTCGAATCGCCGGTTGTATCCATATGACCATTCAGACCGCAGTGCTGATGGAATCCCTGGTGGCTCTTGGTGCCGAAGTGCGCTGGTCTTCCTGTAATATTTTCTCCACCCAGGATCATGCCGCTGCCGCCATGGCCGCAGCTGGGATCCCAACCTTTGCCTGGAAGGGAGAGACTGAAGAGGAATTCTGGTGGTGCATCGACCAAACCATTTTCGGTCCCGATAACTGGCGTCCCAATATGATCCTGGATGACGGCGGCGATCTTACTTTAGTGATGCATGAGAAATATAAGGATGATGTGGTCAATATCCGCGGCATCAGTGAAGAAACAACGACAGGGGTGCACCGACTTAATGAGATGGCGGCGGCAGGGACATTGATGTGCCCGGCCATCAACGTGAATGATTCCGTGACCAAATCCAAATTCGACAACCTCTACGGCTGTCGAGAGTCGCTGATCGACGGGATCAAAAGGGGAACTGATGTCATGATCGCCGGCAAAAATGCTGTTGTTGTCGGCTATGGCGATGTTGGCAAAGGATGCGCCCAGGCACTTCGGGGAATGGGGGCAAATATATATGTGACGGAAATTGATCCTATCTGCGCCCTGCAGGCAGCCATGGAAGGATATCGCGTGGTCACCATGGAAGAGATTGCTCCTCTGGGCAATATTTTCGTTACCTGCACAGGCAATCTCAAGGTAATTACCCGCGCCCATATGGAGGCAATGCCGAATGAGGCTATAGTATGCAATATCGGCCACTTTGATTCAGAAATCGATATCGCCGGAATCAGAGAACTCCAATGGGAAAATATCAAGCCCCAGGTGGATCATGTCATCTTTCCTGACGGCAAAAAAATTATCATACTGGCAGAGGGGCGCCTGGTCAATCTGGGCTGTGCCACCGGCCATCCCAGTTTCGTGATGAGCAACTCCTTTTCAAATCAGGTACTGGCCCAGATAGAGTTGTGGCGCAATGGCCATAACTATGAAAACAAAGTGTATTTTTTGCCTAAAGCGCTTGATGAAATGGTGGCCAAACTGCATCTGATGAAAATCGGAGCCAATCTCACTACCTTGAACGAAGAACAGGCTAAGTATATCGGAGTCAAGGTCGAAGGACCATATAAACCCGAATATTATCGTTACTAATCCAGATGATTTTTCCTGCGAAATCAGCCCCTCTCGGTGGAGCCAGCGGCTCTTGCCCGGGAGGGCTAATGCGCCTGCGCCCTACCGCCCTGCCCTCGGACCTTTCTTAGCAGATCCGCCAGAGCCCTTTACGCCTGCCCATTCCACCCTGCAATCTGCTACCTTCGCTACTGGCAGGGATCCTGAAAACTTCATCGTCACTGCTCGCCTGCTGAGACAGTTATGGATCTCTTAGCGTTATGTAATGTTTGATTTTTAAGAGAAGTGAAAGGGAGGCTCAAGGGTGGGGAGCAAAAAAAAAGTGTAGAACCAAAACAGGCCCTACACTTGAAAAACGACACAATCAGCTCTATGTAATTTCTATGAGCTATCGCTACTTCTCTTCATTCTGGATACGAGAAGGGACGGCATACATTGTGGTGGATCCGGAAGACCAGAACATCAATGTTCCCTCACGAACCATCTCATTGGCAAGATTTTTTATGACGCGAGGCTTTGACTCGGGATCACATTTGTAAAAATCTTTGATGTATAATTGCGGTTTTGGAGATTTTGTTGCTTTCTCCAGTATTGCTGCTTTGAGCTCATCTTTACTTAAGGCCATGATAAATCTCCTTTAAAGAATTATAGAAGAAAGCATCTCAGTGTCGGGCTGCTCCGCCAACCGGTGCAGCCCGAATATCACGCTTAATTACTTGATGTGGCTTGTATACTTGAACTGCGTAGTAGTACGCCAGGTGTCGTATGCAAGGCGATAGTCATCGATGCTCTTTTCAGTAAATGGGATATCACATTTCTCAAAGAATTTCTCCCAGCCAATTCGCTCAGCCCATTCCCCGACACGCTCATATTTTCTGGCATCTGCGGAATATGCTTCCAGAATCTTCTTAACCGCCGAGACAGTCTCAGGCCAGCGTGGAGTATTGTTCGGCAGGAAGGGAATAACCAGTTTGGAAAATTTAGGGGCGGATTTGCTGTTTGAAACCTTACCACCTACCAAAATCGCAATACCATCGCCGTCCGGATCTGCCATCGGCATCGCAGGACACATGGTGTAGCAGTTACCGCAGAACATACAGCGCTCAACGGTTACTTTTACTGTTTTGATTTCCTTGCCATCAACTTCCACCTTGGCTGGTTTGACGGCCCCCAGAGGACAGGAGGAGATGGCCAGAGGAAGCTCACAGACACCGGTGATACGCTTGTGATCGATCATCGGCGGCTTGCGATGGACACCAAGGATGGCGATATCGGAAGCGTGAACAGCACCACACATGTTGAGACAGCAGGCCAGGGCAATACGTACCTGGGCCGGAAGCTTGTGTGATCCGAAATACTCGAAGAGCTCATCCATAACGGCTTTTACTACGCCGGAGGCGTCAGTAGCAGGAGTATGGCAATGTACCCAGCCCTGGGTGTGAACGATGTTGGTTACACCGGCTCCTGTACCGCCTACAGGATACTTCGTTCCATAGGTTGCCAGAGTATCGAGCAGAGGCTGGACCTTATCTTTAGAATCAACCATGAACTCAATGTTGTTTCTGGTGGTGAAACGAAGATACCCGTCACAATGCTTATCGGCTATGTCGCAGACTTCGCGAATGTATTCGACTGATACCAGCCGGGCACAGCCCACACGAACGGAATATACTTCAGCACCGGTCTCTGATTTATGCATCAGAACACCAGGCTTGACTATTTCGTGATAGAGCCATTTTCCCTTGTTTTCTTTTATGACAGCAGGCTGAAACTGTGCATAATGTGGTGGACCAAGATCAGATATTCTTCCTTCCATCGGTTTTTCTGGATTATAACCCATGATAGAAATCTCCTTATATTTTATTCAAATAAATTAGTTCAATTGCTCTATTACGCCTGGTGCTTCGCCCGGAATTCATCGATATCCCGAGCAAATCCACCTTCTACCTCTTCTTCATTCCAGAAAACATATGGGTTGGAACGAGGTTCCTTGATCATCTGTGGAATCGGTTCGAGCTCCATAACCTTGACAAAGGTCGGAAGGCCGACACGCTGCATGGTTTCACCAACACGCTCGCGGTTCTTTCCTTCTTCCATCCAATAGTCCCATACCTTCTCGATAAAATCAATGAGCTCTTCGAATTCATTTTCTTTTTCGATTTTCATGAAGGGAACCATCAGAGTTGCAAACTGTGCTCCATCGAGAATCGGTGCCTTGGCGCCAACAAGTATGGTTGCGCCCTTATCAAGACCGGGACGCAGCGCACGGGGCAAGACGTTAATGCAGTGCATGCAGCGGGTGCATTCTTTGTCGTCAATCTTCAGCTCGTCGCCTTCTATCCACATACACTCGGTGGGACACAGGTCGACAACTTCTTTCTGCAGATCAAAGGCACCCCAGTCTCTATCACTGTGAGCACCACCGTTTGCCGGGTAATTTCCGGCAACATACTCTTTTACGGCGGCCTGATCAATGCGGATCTCATCTCTCCAGGTACCGATTACGGAGATGTCGGAACGGGCGATAGAGGCAACACAGTCGTTTGGACAACCGGAAAATTTGAATTTGAACTTGTATGGGAAGGCCGGACGGTGAATCTCATCCTGATAGTGCATGGTCAGATGATGACAGACCTCTTCCGTATCATAGCAGGACCATTCACAGCGTGACTCTCCCAGACAGTTTGCGGGAGTACGCAGGTTTGATCCGGAACCGCCAAGATCCTGTCCCATTTCATGGGTCAGATCCCAGAAGAAGGGCTCAAGATTTTCCGTACGGGTACCGAGAAGAATGATATCACCGGTAGAGCCATGGAAGTTTGTCATGCCGGAGCCGTGCTTCTCCCACAAATTCATCAATCCTCGCAGATTCTCAGTGGAGTAGTATTTGGATGCAGGCTGTGCAACACGAACGGTATGGAAATGCTCAACACCTGGAAACTGCTCCGGAACATCTGCATAACGACCGACGATACCACCACCATAGCCGAAAACGCCGACGATGCCGCCATGTTTCCAGTGGGTGATTCTTTCTTTGTAAGATAATTCTAAAATACCTAGAATATCCCAACACTCAGGCTTGGTTTCAGCCTGCTTTTTAATGTCGGTCACGAAGCTCGGCCATGGGCCTGTCTCCAACTGATCCAACAAGGGCGTCTCATGTTTTGCCATGATTTCCTCCTTTGAATTTCTGTTTATACTGCAACCTTACCAAATTAAATATTTATTGACGGATTTCGTTTCGTAACCGACGGGTGAGAGGGGAGAGCTGCCATCAAATAAAACAGCAGTCACCTGCCTGTCCTAACAGCGTTTCGCCGACAACCTCCGCAGCCTCAAAACACTCCGAAACACTCAACCAGTGAATAATCATTCAGCAGCTGAGAATATCTCTGTATAATGATTTTGTCAACAAAAAACAGTACTCAGCAGATCCATAAAATGAACAGCTATTCACTCTCTCTCGCCCCAAAAACTATACTATTCCCGCGGTCTTCAGAAAGCTCTTCTCGAAGTCTTCCTCTTCGCCTTCGGGGTCAATCATGGCCTCCAGGAACCTGTCGGCAAGGACCTTACCCAGTTGCACGCCCTCCTGATCAAACGAGTTGATGTTCCAGGCGAAACCCTGGAAGACGATTTTGGCTTCATAGAGGGCCAGAAGAGCACCCATTATCTCCGGGGTCAGCCTTTCTGCGAGGAGAACACTATTCGGTCTGTTTCCGGGAAAATACTTATTGGGGTTATCACTCTTCCGTCCACAGGCAAGGGCCACCGACTGCGCCAGCAGATTTGCCACCAGCTTCTGCTGTGACAGTGTCTCCTGTACAACGGCATCGTAACTATATTGCGATTTGCGAAAACCGATGAATTCGCAGGGAACTATCTCGGTGCCCTGATGCAGAAGCTGATAAAAGGCATGCTGCCCGTTGGTTCCTGGCTCACCCCATACCACGGGTCCGGTTGGATACTTTACCCATTCGCCATCCCTGCCGAGAGATTTCCCATTGCTTTCCATGTCGCACTGCTGCAAATGTGCAGGGAACCGGTGTAGTGCCTGGCTATAGGGGAGGACTGCCAGAGTTGCCATATTCAGGTAGCTGTGATTCCAGAGTCCGAGCAAGGCCAGCAACAAAGCCGGGTTGTTGCGGATATTACTCTCTTCGGCTTCATAGTCTACTATCGAAGCCCCCCGAAGAAACTCAATAATTTGCCCGTAACCCAAATAAAAACCGAGCATTACCAGGCCCACCATTGAGGTAGAACTGTATCGTCCTCCGATATAATCGAACATATAAAAGGTTCGCAGGTATTTTGCTGGATTGTCCATGGGGCTGCCTTGACCTGTGACTGCCAGAAAATGCCGGGCTGGATCGAGGCCCGCGGTCAAAAACGCCTGCCTTACCAACTCCTCATTGGTCAAAGTTTCCAGAGTCGTTCCGCTTTTTGAGACAATATTGACAAGACTCCGGCGCAGATCGACTTTTTTTAAAATCGCCGCAGTATCATCCGGATCGACGTTGGATATAAAAAAAACCTGACGATCACCACTGCCGAAAGGCTTTAATGCCTCATACACTGAGCGGGGACCCAGGTCTGATCCACCGATGCCGACATGAATCAAGGAATGAAAACTTTCACCGTTCTCATTGCGAATGGTGCCGGCGCCAAGTTCTTCGAGAAAAGTTCTGAGTTTGTCAAGCTCGGCTGCGGCCTGATCTGTTGCCTCCTGACAGTATGGCTGTTTCGCAAATATATCCCTGCAGGCTGTATGAAGTGCCGGCCTTGCCTCGCTTTCCACGCCTTCTACGGCATTCATTACAGCACCTGCTTTCATCTCTTTGTATTGACCGATAAGATCACATTGATCAGCCAGTTCCTGAAGGACGTCCAAAATTTCTTCATCAACGCGCTGCGGCCAGTAATACAGGGAGAAGTGCTGTGATTCAGCGATATAGCGGTGCAGGCGTGAGTGGCGTTCTTCGTGATTTATCTCAGACAGATCAAAAGGAGATAATTTTAATTTCTCGAGTTTTCGATGGGCGTCGCTTTCTCGATAGGCAATACGTTTTTTCATGTCCGCCTCCATTTTTTAGTGCCCTACTCCTGAAAAACTGCCGCTCATTTCTGTGCCCTCTTGAGGGATGCAAAAAAATAAGAAACCGAAGATATTTTTTAATCCGTGAGTTGGGTTCGATAATCGAAGATATTTTCATATATCATGAAAAATCATCAGATAAAACAAACATCTTTCCCTGAGTTAGAGTGGTAATCAATTCAGATGATGTCTTAAGAATTCATTGAAGTCGCCGAGCCGGGCTCTGCGGTAGCAATTTACCTGGTATGCTTTGATCTTGACAGGATACCACATTTTTTCGAAGTACCATAAATCAATAAAGCATACTCACTGAAACATGGCAATGCAGCGATTGAAGGAGTGGTGTTCTCGGGCACGTGCAACCTGAAGCAACCGGGACGGAATGAACCGCCGGCTGCATTGGTTAGTTGCGGGCAAGGATATCAGGAAACGCTTCGCTTGCGTCTGGCTTTGCCATCGGTTGCTAAACTTCTGAGATCAGCTATTATGTCGGTATAATCGTCACTGCCATAAACAGTCGATCCGGCCACAAATATATTGGCACCGGCCTCAGCAATCATACTTATGTTTTCCCGGGCTACTCCGCCGTCGATCTCAATACCAACGTCAAGATCAAGGGTTTCGATGCGGGTTCGCAACTGCCAGGTCTTCTCCAGCGCCGAGGGAATAAAGGACTGGCCGCCATATCCGGGATTGACGCTCATCAGCATTACCAGATCGACTTCCTCCAGAATATAATCTACTGCACTAAGAGGAGTTGCCGGGTTGAGGACGACGCCGGCCTTTTTACCCAGTTCCTTTATCCTGGTGACAGTCCTGTGCAGATGTGGACACGCCTCTACGTGGACAGTGATCCAGTCAGCACCGGCTTCCGCAAAAAGATCTATGTAGCGGTCGGCGTCGGCAATCATCAGATGAACATCAAGAGGCTTGTCGGTCACTCTGCGCACTGCTTCAACCACCAGAGGTCCTATGGTGATATTCGGTACAAAATGGCCGTCCATGACGTCGATGTGAATGACGTCGGCTCCGGCTTTGTCGACAGCACGGACTTCACTGCCCAGGTTGGCGAAATCGGCAGACAGTATTGAGGGAGCTATGGTAATATCTTGCATGTTATTTTCCTTTTGTAGTTGTTTCTTACCTCGTCAGTCAGGGCCGCGATTTCATAGGATCTCAAGAATACTTTAAAAACACGCCACTTTTCTGCAGTTGATATTTCATTTCAGGAAATTCGGCGTATTTCATTTCCGGGCAGAACTTCGATAAGCCCTTCAAGCTCCAACACCAGCAGATATTCACTAATCTCGGAAATCTCCAGTCCGGATTTCTGCACAAGATCGTCCCTGGGCAGGGCATAACTGTCGAGACAGCGAAGAAGCGCCTTCGCCTTTTCCTCGAGAGAAGAAGGTATTGCTTTACCGTAAGGTTCGTTGTCGCTCTGCAGGGCGATGCCGGCAAGGCCAAGGTCTTCGAGGATATCATTTTCCGATTGAACAAGTGTGGCGCCCTGCTGCAAAAGCCAGTGCGTTCCCTCACTCTTATAGGAATCAACCTGTCCGGGAACGGCATAGACCTCGCGGCCTTCATCGATGGCAAGCTGAGCGGTTATGAGAGAACCTGATTTCTTGGCGGCCTCAACCACAACCACCCCCCTGCTTATTCCCGCTATTATACGATTTCGTGCAGGAAAACGAAAGCCTCCGGGGGTAGTACCCTGAGGATATTCACTGATTATCAGCCCTTTTTCCGTGATTTCTTCAAAAAGTTTGGCATTCTGCCTTGGATAGACCACATCAAGACCGCAGCCAAGCACAGCTATGGTCTTGCCCTCGGCGGCGAGTGTTCCGCGATGTGCCTCTGCATCGATACCCAGAGCCAGTCCGGAAACAATTGATACTCCGCGGGCCGCCAATTTCCTCGCAAGGTTGAAGGCGGTTCGGCTACCGTAGCTGGTTGACGCCCGTGAACCGACAATGGCGACACAGCAGCTTTGCAGCACATTATGATCTCCCAGAATATAGAGTACTGGCGGCGGGTCGCTGATCTGTCTGAGATTATCGGGGTATCTGGGATCTGCAAAGGAGAGACACTTTCCACCGAGTTTTTCGAGATCCGCGGCCTGTTTGAGACACCGGTCACGGATGATGTCTTTCTCACTAAAGCTCTGAAAACGGTTTTTCCTTATCCTCACTCCAGCCTGCAACTGCGACGGGGAACGCTGCAGCACCTCGGAGGGACTGCCAAAATGCTCAACAAGAGACCAGAAACTACCTAAACCTATCCCGGGAATCTGACTCAGTACCATCCAGTCAACGGTTTCTTCCATTTTCGGTGGATTTCGTTTAAGGATTCAAACCCGGTGGAAATTGAATAGCTGTAATTTCCGTCGGAGTCTATCGTCACGCCCGTCTAAATGCATAAGTACCTTGGGATAAAATACTCATGCAAAACATGGACAATTAAAGAAGATACCAGGGCAGGGCGCCAGGAAACTAGTGATCAACCATAAAAACCCGCAGTTCTTCGATTCGTGAGGGATGCTTCAATTTCTGGATTGCCTGCGCTTCAATCTGCCGTATTCGTTCCCGGGTTACGGCAAAGCATTTACCAACCTCCTCCAGCGTATGATCGCAATCCACGTCTATGCCGTAGCGCATTCGTAAAACCTTTGCCTCTCGCGGAGAAAGAGAAGACATGACATATTTCAGACATTCACGCAGGCTGGTCACCATCGTAGCTTCATGCGGACTCAGCTTGCCGCTGTCCTCAATGAAGTCACCAAGGAAGGTTTCCCCGTCATCTCCAACCGGTGTATCCAGGGAAATGGCGTCCTTGGCGATCTTTAAGGCGGATTTAACCTTGGCGACTTCGGTGCCGAGCTGCTCTGCCATTTCTTCAGGAGTCGGTTCGCGATGCTCTTCGAGCATAAAGTCCTTGGAAACCCTGAGCAGTCTGTTTATCGTTTCAATCATATGAACCGGAAGCCGGATTGTCCTGCCCTGATCGGCAATCCCGCGGGTAATGGACTGGCGAATCCACCAAGTGGCATAGGTGCTGAATTTATAGCCGCGATGGTAATCAAATTTTTCGACAGCCTTCATCAGTCCAATATTGCCTTCCTGGATCAGGTCGGCAAACTGCAGGCCCCTGTTGACGAATTTTTTCGATACTGATATTACCAGACGCAGATTGGCGCGCACCAGCGCTTCTTTCGCCTCTTTGCTCATCTGGCGCCCCTCTTCGATCTCATAGAGAAGCTCTTTCAGAGTCTGGTTGGTGACGCAGGACTCCTCGAGAAACTGCAGGTTGACCTTTGTCTCCAGAGCCTCCGGATTTATGTCTCCACCCGCATCCGCTGCGCGAATTTTATATTCCCGCAATATTTCCATGAGAACATATCTGAATCTTCTTGAAAGCTCTTCGAGACCTGAGGCAACGGCATTGACACAGGGTGAGCAGATAATCTTTTTCTCAAAATGCGCCGCTATCTCCCTGCCGATATTAACAATTGCTTTATTTATCTCCTCAACTTCCCGCAACTCTACGGGATGCATGGAAATAAGCTGCTTGCGCAGGAGCTCCCGCTTCTCATCAAGCTTCAGAGCGGCTTTCACTGCCTTGAAAAACTCCTTCCTTTCTCTGGCGACAAGGGATGGTTGATTTTCGGGAACACCATTAATCACCTGGTGTACCTTCTTTTTTCCCGTTTCCAGCTCATCCGCTATCTGCCTGATTGCCGGAATAGCAAGAGATGTAGAAAAAACAGCATTCTGTATCCTTCTCTTCCCGTCTTCCATCTTTTTGGCGAGCTTGAGTTCTTCTTCGTGACTCAGCAGTGTGAGCGAACCCATCTCACGCAGGTAAATATTCATCGGATCCACCGAATGCTTCCCCTCTTTTTCATAACTTCTGGATAATCGGCGCCGGTCTCCCCTTCTGCGGTCTCCAGAAGAACCGCGACGGCGGTCTTTTTCCTTGGAACGGCGATTTTCAGACACATCTTCTGGAAGAAATACAACATCTTCTTCTTCCGGGGAAAATATGCCTGTTAAATCATCAACATCTGAATCCTCCTCAGATATTTCCTCGGATTCTTCATAATCCTGATCAATTTCGTTTATGCTGTCCTGAGTTTCAAGACCCATATTCTTCCCCTTTACCTCGAAACGGCAATGCCTTCAGGTTTGTAAATTTGAGTAGAATTTGGTGGCAATCCTGCCAACACAACTACTGAAACAGTATATCAAAATTTATTTAATGCGCAATAAACACTTAAAAATCTGCACAAAAACATCCTTTCGACATATTCCATCACCTATTCTCCGTATCCTCTCATCTCCCTCTCAATGGTTTGTTTTTGCAGTAACAGCTTTTCCAGGGCGACAAAATCATTTTCTTTTTGCGCCTGTTCTATCTGTAAAGTCAAGCTCCTGGAAAGATTACGTTGATTCTGCCCATCCAGCCACTCAAGCAACTCCTGCAGTTCCTCCTCCGCCTGGTCAGCAGCGCTGCCGATAAAATCGGAGCGGGAGGCATTAAAGAGCATATCTGCCACGATATTTCTCTCGGGGCCTTCAGGCAAGGCCGAAAAAATCTCTTCCGGCTGCACTTCGGAGTTTGCTGCCGTCATCATTTTGATCTGTAGAAAAAGTATCTCTCCAACTCCCCCTCGCAGTGTTTCGCGCAGATTCTTCTCTTCAAGCTCCTTGAAGTAGCGTGGATTCATAACCATAAATTCAGCTAGCCTTTTTTGTGCAGGAGAGAGGGGCTGCAGTCTGATTTCCTCTCTTTCCTGTTGAGGCCGCGCCACTTCCTTCATCCGCTGAGCTCCATTTTCCTCCGAACTCACTGATTCTTCAAGTCTTTGCGGGTCAACCCCTAATCTATCGGCAAAATGGGCAATGATGACCGAACGCTGCAATGGAGAGTGGGCCGCAGTGACCAATGGTTTTATCTCCTCAGCTATCCTGCTTTTCCCTTCAAGAGTGAGACCATGTTGCTGTATAAGGTGTTCCACCAGAAATTCGGAGAGATCCCCGGCTCCTGCAAGAAGAGCCTGCAAAGCATCCAGGCCTTTTTGTCGCACAAATGTATCAGGATCGTGGCCCGGTGGAAGCAGCGCCACCCTGGCATGAACTTTCTCCGCCAGAAAATACGGGGCCGCCCTCACCGCCGCCTTGACCCCTGCCTCATCTCCGTCAAACAGCAGAATCATCTCCTCGCTGTATCTGCTCAACAGGCGAATCTGGGAAGCGGTGAGCGCTGTTCCCAACGGGGCAACAACGTTGGTGCAGCCATGGGTAACCAGAGATATCAGATCGAAGTTTCCCTCGACGATAATCGCTTTTCTACTTCGTCGGATTTCCTCTCTCTGTTGATAGAGACCGAGTAAATTTCTGCTTTTGTTGTAAATAGGACTTTCCGGAGAGTTCATATACTTGGGCTGCCCCTGCCCGACTATGCGGCCGCCAAAACCTATGATCCTGCCCTTGGCATCAAAAATAGGAAAAAGAATTCTGTCTCTGAACCTGTCATAGCGCCCACCTTTCTCGCCTCGGGCCAGAAGGCCTACCTGCTCGGCTATTTCAGCTTCGGCCGAGGACAGCCGGGTCTCCAGAAAATTCCAGCCGGCCGCCTCCTTGGCCGGAGCATATCCTATTTGAAAAAGGGACTGGATATCCTCAGGGATTTCCCTTTCTCGCAGATATAGCCGGGCGGCACCATCCTCCTTCTCGTCGTGGAGTTGCTGTCTATATATACGTGCGGCCTTCTCCGTGACATCGTACATCCGCTGAAGTTTTTCCTCTCTTTCTTTTTCCTTTCTGGTGACTTTTTTCCGAGGAAGTGCAATATTAAACTTATCGGCAAGATATTTCAGGGCTGTGGGAAAATCGTAATTGTGATACTTCATCAGGAATGAAAAAACATCGCCGGACTCATGACAGCCGAAACAATGATAAAACTGCTGAGGCCCATGCACCGAAAATGAAGGAGTCTTTTCGTTATGAAAGGGGCAGCATCCCAGATAGCGAATTCCGCTTCGCTTCAGTTCGACATATTCACCTATAATTTTAACGATATCGGCCTGTTCCTTGACGGACGCAGTGATGTCCTGACGTGTTTCAATAAATCCCATAACCGTACCTTATAAATGTCATGACATGCTCTTTCTCTTTTCACCTGACAAAACATAACGACGATTTGCCGATATTCAATATCATAATACAGTTACCTGCCCCGTTCACTGATAAAACAGGGAAAGGCATGACCGCCGAACCTCAATTTTCCAGAAAAACAGGTAGATGGATAGCATAGAAAATATTTTTGCCCTCGAGGTAAAAAAAGAGATTGCAGAAAGATATTTCGGCTTCCGTAAAATTATAGAGGAAGATACCGAGAACTATCTTCATCAGATCCAGATGGTCTCCACCGCATTACAAGAAACTCTCGGTCACGACCTCCTCTGCATCTACTCCCTGCTTTGCCGAAAAAGCCTTATCGATGAGTTTTTCGAGATCACCGGTCTGCCTCACGGGCTGTTTCTCGATTCTTTCACAAATTCACCTCCGGATAAAGAAAAAATTTTCTCCAGCCGGCGCTGCAGAGGACTTACCAGAAAGGGGTGTCTGCAGAATGTGTTATTTGACGCCTACGAGGGCGCCGAAAAACACATTCTCGACTATAGGAAATCATACCGGGAGCTTGATGAAGACCATGCCACAATATGTGCGCAGATAAAGCTGTTCTACCAGAAAAATGACATCCATACCATTCTCGATTTTCTCCGCGGCCTTGATGGAAATTCTACCTCGAATGGTTCAATTGCCGGCATTGAAGAATCGCGCAGAAAACTCGAGGAAAAGATGCGGATACATCCACCTCCGCCCGTGCATGAACTGCTTATCGATATACCGGCGATTCCGCCACGGAAATCCATCCGCAAAAAGCTGAAAAATCTGGCAGAAGAAGCAGGCAAACAGCAGCCTCTGCTGGACCTCCGGGAACTGAAGTCCAAGCCCAGCTGACATCCTCCGAGGGAGCCATCCGCTCAATTTCTTGCGAATGCAGGGAAACCTCACTGACTTTCCTGAAAGCTTTCCGAAGATACCGGTTCTCTGATCATTCTGAAAGGGAGAGCACCTTTCTGCTCCATCATGCCGGCCAGGATGACATAATTATTCCGAATGAGTTCAGCCTCCGGTATTTCTTAAAAAAATCATGCCCTCAAAGAATATTCTGACGGAATTTGCCGATAACGCCGCTAACAATTCGTCTCACTGGTGTGCTTAAACACATTGATGTCGTCAAAGAAAAGGGTATACTGGGAGGAAGATCTTGAAAAACAAAAATACGGATAAACTTCCCCATAAAGTGAAGACACCTCTATGTCGCAGGCTCACCTTGATGCAATCTACAGCCGGATCAATTCTTTTCCTTCTCTGCCGGCAACTGTCTCCAATGTGCTGAAGGTAACCGGCGATCCGGAAAGCTCCGCCAATGATCTGATGATAGCTATTCTTCCCGATCAATCAATGTGCGCTGCTCTTCTGAAAATCGCCAACTCCGCATTTTTCGGCCTGCCTCGACAGGTCTCCACTGTTGAAAAAGCCGTTATGGTGCTGGGTTTTGATGAAATTAAAAATATTGTTCTGGGAAAAGCAGTCTTCAACTCTTTCAAAGAACTCCAGAGCAGCAACAAACAGAGCATCGAACAATTCTGGTCCCACTCTTTTACCTGCGGACTGGCCGCAAAAATCATTGCCGAACGTGTTGGACTGTCCCCCAGCGAGATGTTTATCGCCGGCCTGATTCATGATATCGGCAAACTTGCCATGCTGATTACCTTCCCAAATATTTATTCCCATTTACTCAGAAACTCGGAAGAAAACTGGCTGCAGAGCTGCGACAACGAAAGAGAACTCTTTTTTATCAGCCACGATGAGGTGGCCCACAGGATTCTGAAACGCTGGCTCTTTCCACCCAGGCTCCTGAATTCGGTAGGCTTTCATCACAGGCCGGGCGAAACGGGCAAGATGCAATTGTTTTCCTCGGCAATTCAGATAGCCGACGTCATCGCGCACATCTTCCATGCCCCATGGGGATCTTCGTCCACTGCCCACAGGACGCTGATCCTCAATATGCAGGCTGACATTTTCGATATCTGGCATGAGCTTGAACTTCCATGCAGCAGTGAAGAGATTCAAATCTGGTTCGATCTCCTGCGAATAAGCCGGGAAAGGGATACCGCCATCCTCTCTATTTTCACTTCCTGAACAGCGCGTAAATGAAAATCCATTCTCTGAAAAGGACCATTCAAAATACCAAAAGACTGGCAGAAATTCTTTCCGTTCTTACAAAATTCGGTTTCCGCGGTGTTATCGTCGATACCGGGCTTTCACGAATCTTTGACGTAAAGAAAGAAGATGCCGGTGAAATACACGAAAAAGCTCTGCCGAGATCCATACGCATACGCAGGGTCCTGGAGGAACTTGGGCCGACTTTCATCAAGCTTGGTCAGATCCTCTCAACCCGGCCGGACCTGATTCCACCCGAGTGGGCCGAGGAATTTAAAAAACTCCAGGATCGTTGCACTCCGGTGTCCTACGAAGAGATTCAAAATGTGCTCACCGTTGAATTTGCCGGCAGGCTCGAACTCCTGTTTTCCTCTATCAGCGAGGAACCCCTTGCCGCTGCATCCATGGCGCAGGTTCACAAAGCCAGGCTCATAAGCGGCAAGGATGTGGTCATCAAGGTTATTCGTCCCGGCAACCGTCAGATTGTCGAGGAGGACATGGGCCTTCTGCAGAGTCTGGCGCAACTGGTCGAACAGTATTTTTCCAATCTCGGCTACAGTCCGATGCTGGTGGCCAAAGAATTCTCCCGCGAGATTCTCAAAGAGGTCAATCTCATCTATGAAGGCCAGGCCACTGACAGACTGCGCCGCTATTTTGAAGATGATGAAAATATCAGCTTTCCCTTAGTGTATTGGGAAGCAAGCACCCGCAATGTCCTCACTCTGGAGGAAATTAAAGGCCGGAGGCTTTCCACCATCTCTCCCGATCAATTGGGTGCGGCAGAGCGCAGGGATATCGTGGCCAAGGGAACTGACGCGGTTTTCAAACAATGTCTTGAGTTCGGCTTTTTTCACGCCGACCCCCACCCGGGCAATATTTTTTTGTTGCCGGAAAACAAGCTCTGCTTCATCGACTGCGGCATGACCGGTCAGCTGGATAAAAAGACCACAGATCTGCTCATCGATCTGGTAGCCGGCATCATCCGCGGGAATCTCGACAAACTCAGCAGGGTCGTTGTCGAGCTGACCGACGCCGATCCCGCCATTACCGCAAGCCGCGATTTCCGCTCGGAACTGCAACATCTGGTAAGTCAGGTGCAGGAAAGCAACCTGCAACGAGTCGACATCAGTACTTTATTGAAAGATTTTTTCGCTCTACTGCAGCGCTTTCATATCCAGTGCCCGGGTGAGCTTCTCCTGCTCACCAAAGCTCTGACCGTCATCGAAAGCGTCGCTGAATATTTTGATCCGACCTTTGATGTCCTTGGCCATGTCGAACCGCAGATACGCAAGGTGGTCTCACGCCGATACAGCTACAGCGCCATCCGGGACAGAATGATGAAGGCAGCGGGGAGCTACCTGGAACTGCTGGAGGGCATACCTTTTGATCTCCAGCACTTTCTGGATCAAATCCGCCGCAGCAGCTTTACCCTCAACCTTGAACTGAAACGCATTGAAAATCTGGCTGAAAAAATAGACCTGGCCAGCCGGGTCATGGGATTGGCCATGATCATATCGGCACTCATCGTGGGATCATCCATACTCATCCTGGCCGATCATATCTCACAGGAGCACGGTTTTCTGCGGACCATAGGGCTTATCGGCCTGGTCCTTGCCGGCGCTTACTCCTTCGGCTTCGTCGTCTCCATTCTTCTCCCCAAAAAGAGAAGGTAGCAGCATCACTTATTCATTGTGTGGCAGACGGCCTTGAGAATGGTATGAAACGACTGTGCTTCAAGACTTGCCGAACCGACAAAGAGTCCAGCTATTCCCTTGATATTCGCATACTCGTCGACGATATCGGGATTGAGGGCACCGCCGTAGACAATAGGCCATTTGGGATGCACCTGCGAGATGAACTCGGCGGCCTCTTTGATCTTCTCCGGCGTCTGCGGAATCCTGAAATTCAGAGATTCCACCGGGCCATAGGCGATTATCACCGAGTCGGTCTCAATATCGTTTAAGGAGGTCAGCTGAGACATGGCATAGGGCTGATCGACACAAACGATCGGCGTGAGCCCGGCATCAATGGTTTCACTCACCTTGTTGCCGACATCCTGAGAGGTCTCGTGAAAATATCGTCTCCTCTCCGAATGGCCGACAATCACATATTCCGCCGTCCCTTTGAGCAGATCAGCTGCTATTGCGCCGGTATATGGCCCCTTGGGAAAAGGTGACACATCCTGGGCGGCCAAGGACACGTTTTTCAAATCAAGTGATCGCAGATACTCTCCGGTTTTTTCGAGACAGAGAAAATTCGGCGCTATAATTACCCGCACATCATCGTGCGGCGTATAGAGTCCGGCAAAACCATCGAGCCAGATCTTCGCCTCTTCAAAACGTTTATACGACTTCCAGTTGCCGATGACAAAACGTTTTTCACCCATAGTAACTCCTTAATTTTGCAAAAAGTTGCCACGACACTCTAAGATGGCGGGTAAATAGTTCGATATACAGGACGCAGTCTTTCCGCTCCTTTTTTTATTGGCTTACTCCTGAGAATCCGTCATAAAAATAAGCAATCGAAAATGTATTTAAATCCGTGATCGGCCCTATAGCCAGGAACTTATCAGGCTCGGCTGGGTTAGTAGAAATACGACACATTCGCCAGGTTATAAATATGGCGTTATTTTTTTTCTGATTTTATCTGCATCAAGATCACCCAGAAGACAGGTTTTCTTGCGTGAATGTTCACCACGAAGAATAATAACTTCCTTTTTTTTCAGCTCAAATAAATCCGCAAGAAATGCGACAACCTCTCTGTTTGCCTTTCCATCCACCGGCGGTGAAGCCACTGCCAGCTTGAGCATACCGTCGTGCAGCCCTACGATTCCGGTCTTGCGGGCTTTAGGCTGCACGATTATCTTCAGCGCAAACCTGTTATTTCCTGAGGCGCTAATAAACACCTGTCACTCACTCAATCACGGTTATCTCTGTTTTCACCCATCTCATCCTTCATGGAAAAGATATCATCGGTTCTATTTTCTTCCGTTCCGGGCAGATCGAAGTTCATGCTGATGGCATCGAGATCGACACCTTCGAGATTGGTGTTGTTCAGCTTGATTTTCTGGAAAAGTTCGCCGTAGTCATCGGCGCTGTCCTCTTCCGTAAAAATATCCAGGTTCTCAAGACATAACTTCAAAACTTCCTCAAGATCTTCCCGCACCCTGTTTCTCATTTTTTTGAGCCTGTCTATTTCAGCAGGATAACTTGCCAGTTCGGTAAATGTCTCCTGTCTGAGCTGCTCGGCATCTGCCTTGGCCTTGTTGATAATCGCCTGGGCCTCCTGCTCGCTTTTCATTTTCAGATCATTGGTGAATTTCTGCGCGGCTACCAGAGTGGACTTGAAATCAATTTCCTCGCTACGCAGCATTTCATTTTGTTTCTCCATGTCCTCAAGTTTAACAGCCAGCTTGTCGTTTCTGTTCTTTTCCACCTGGACAGCCTGCTCTCTCTGCTTGATCCGGGTCTGCGCTTCAGCGATTTCATAGTCTTTGCCGCTGTTTTCTTTTTCCAGAATAGCTATTTCTTTTTTGAGTTTCTCTATCTCGTCACGCAGTGCGGCCATTTCACTATCCCGCTCGGCAACCTCCGATCGAATCACTTCCGAACTGCCGCGGGTTGAGGCTATCTCCTCCTGCAGCTTCCTCTTATCAGCCTGCAGGACATCCCTCTCTTCAACGATAACGTCAAGCTCATCAATCTGCTGACGAACCTGCTCGAGCAGCTCAAAGAACTCTTCTGCAATAAGCTCCAGGTAGGCCTTTACCTCGACAGTGTCATACCCTCTGAATTTTACCTGAAACTCTTGATCCTTGATAGCCTGGGGAGTAATAGCCATGACAATGCTCCATTAAGTAGTAGTGTCTTGAAAGTTCACTTTCTTACAAGAAATCTATTTTCCAGAAAGTCCTTCAGTGCTGCTTGGCTGGACTTTAAAGATGACTTCATGCCGTACAGCAGATTACATTGCGAGTTGCTTGAGAGTAGGGACAAGGAAACTCTGCAAAAACATTATTGCCATAATGAGAATCAACGGAGAGAAATCTATTCCTCCTACGCTAATCGGCAACACTCGCCGAATTCTTCCAAGCAGCGGTTCGGTCGCCTCATAGAGAAACCTCACTATCGGGTTATAGGGATCGGCGTTTACCCAGGAAATAATAGCTCTTCCTATTATAATCCAGACATAGGCCGTTAAAACAAAATCAATCAATTGGGCGATGGCCATTAGAAAATTCTGCGCCACAAACATATTCTTCTCCTCTTAGGCGACACTGCTGCCATTTGGCACCGGAGCGCTCACTGTCGTCAGGACCAGGCGTTCCCTGCCATTTTCCACTGATTTTGCGGCAAGGAGCATGCCCTCCGACCGCAATCCCATAATTCTGGCAGGCTTCATATTGGCAACAAGAATTACCTGCATACCGATGAGCTCATCCGGACTGTAATGTTCAGCAATTCCGGCGACGATGGTACGCTGCTCGTGTGCCTGCACGGTGAGCAGCATCAATTTATCTGATTTTTCAACTGCTTCGGCGGAGATGATTTCAGCAACCCTGAGTTCGGTCTTTTTAAACTGCTCAAAGGTTATCAGTCCCTCCTCAGCCGTTTTTTTCGTTTCAGGCCCTGCCTTTGACGAATCCGTTTTTTTTATTTTTTCGCCCACATCAACTCTGGGAAAAAGCGGAGCTGTCTGAGCCATGCTGACTCCGGCGGGAAAGAGTCCCCACCTGCCGCCGGAAGTCAGGCTCAGGGTAAGATCCGTTTTTTCCTGCAGCCCCAGCCCACGCACCATCTTTTCAGCGGTCTCCGGCATCACCGGAGAAATGGTCAGTGCCAGAAGACGCAGAGATTCAAGCAGATTATAGAGTACGGTATCAAGCCTTACTCTTTTCGTTTCATCCTTGGCGAGCGCCCACGGTTCGTTGACAACAATAAACTTATTAGCCTGGCTGACAAGTTCCCAGACGGCCTGCAGCCCTTTGTGGAACTGGAATATCTGCATATATTTGCGATAATCCGCAAGCATGTGTTCCGCTGTTTCAATGAGCAGGATGTCGGATGGCTCTCTCTGTCCTCCGGGTGAAGGGGCAACGCCGCCGCAGTATTTGTGGAGCATGGCCAGGGACCGGCTGAAAAGATTGCCGAGGTCATTGGCCAGGTCGGAATTCTTCCGGGCGATAACGGCATCATGTCCGAAAGAGGAATCGAGGCCGAAGGACATTTCCCGCAGAACAAAATAGCGAAGCTCATCACGACCGTACTGCTCAACCAACTCTGCGGGCCGGATGACATTGCCGATGCTTTTTGACATTTTGGTATCATCGACGTTCCAGTAACCGTGAACATGAAGTTTGGCATAGGGTTTCAGGCCTATGGCCATCAGCATAGTGGGCCAGTATATGGCATGGGGCTTCAGTATATCCTTGGCGATCAGATGTTCGGCCACCTCCCAGTATTGCTGAAAATCCTCTCCGTCGGGATAACCTATTCCGGTAAGATAGTTGATCAGCGCATCAAACCAGACATAGGTAACGAAATCCCGGTCAAAGGGCAAGGGAATTCCCCATGTCAACCTGCTGGTCGGCCTCGAAATGCAAAGATCTTCGAGCGGCTCGCTGAGGAAGGAGAGGACTTCGTTGCGATATCTTTCCGGTGTAATAAACTCCGGGTTTTCCTGGATATGGTCGATCAGCTGCTGCTGATATTTGGACATCCTGAAGAAATAATTCTGCTCAGTTATCTCACGGGGCGCGGTCTGGTGGTCAGGGCAGTTGCCGTCCACCAGCTCTTTTTCGGTGAGAAACCTTTCGCACCCCTTGCAGTAGAGTCCGGAATATTCATCGAAATAGATATCACCTTGCTCATATACCTTCTGCAAAATGTGCTGAACCGTACGAATATGCACAGGATCGGTGGTTCTAATAAAATTATCTGGCGATATCTTCAACAACTCCCAGGTTTGCCTGAACATTGCGCTTACGGCATCGACATATTCCTGAGGCTGCTTGTTTTCCTTCTCAGCCGCCTCTACAATTTTATCCCCGTGTTCATCGGTTCCAGTCTGGAAACGGACGGTATCTCCGCAGAGCCTGCGGTATCTGCTGTAGGTATCGGCGACTATGGTGGTATAGGCATGGCCTAAATGAGGCTGCGCATTAACATAGTAAATCGGGGTTGTAATATATGCTGTCATGATATGTTTTGTTTATTTGGGCCGGGAACATTCCCTTTTTCTCTGCTACCAATGGGGCTTGGGGAAACGCCCGATCACCCGCGCGTTGCAGGTTCTTGGCAAGGCCTGCAAGGCAGGGGACCAAAATTTCCCGGAGCTTAAATCACTGGTTATTTTTTCTTCTTTGCCGAACCAGCACCCTTCACCTTTTCCAAAGCAAGCCACTTCTGTTCTTCCAGAACAAGCTCCTCTCCGCTCTGCGAGACAACGACCACAAGTTGCTGCAGGGGGATCTGCCGTTTTACCTTATAATCCACGCCGTCCATCTTAACTCTGCTGCCGACCTTGGGCATTTTTTTTCGCTGCTCATGATAGGTAGCAAACTCATAGGTAAGGCAGCACAGCAATCTATTGCAGACTCCTGATATTTTGGAAGGATTAAGTGGAAGATCCTGCTCTTTTGCCATTTTTATGGAAACAGAATCAAATTTCTTCATAAACGAGGAACAGCAGAGCTCCCTTCCACAGGTTCCCAGGCCACCGATCATCTTCGTCTCGTGACGTACGCCGACCTGCCTCATTTCCACCCGAGTGCGGAATTCCTGCACCAGGTCCTTGACCAGTTCCCGGAAATCAACCCTGTTATCAGCAGTAAAATAGAATATCATCTTGCTGCCGTTAAAGAACTTTTCCACCTTGACCAGGCTCATATCAAGTGAATGCTTAGCTATCTGAGCGGAGCAAACCTTGAAGGCATGATCTTCGGCCGCCGGAAGATTGGCGAATCTGTCAATCTCTTCATCGGTCAGGTATCTTGCAATGCAGTAACTGGCGCCGCGTTTTCCTTTAGAGCAACTGCATGATGGGGCCGTACCGATGATCAGCGCCGGTTCCAGTCCATGGTCGGTTTTAACCATGATCAGGTCATCCCGCGATAATCCGGCAATAGTTGCTTCCGCAGTAAACTCCTGAGAGTTTCTGCGAAAGCGGATCCTGTAATAAACCTTCGCTTCCTCAAGATCATCGGGGAGGAGGTCCGGTCGGTGTTCTGTTTCAGACATCAATACTACCTTTTCTCAATATATTATAAAATGATGGGGAAAGCTCTACCGAGGGCGCCGAAATACCTTGCGTCTGCTCAGTATATCATCAGTCAAAAAGCCGAAATGACATAAACGTTACAAGCCTGACCCGATGACCTTCCATCAGCCATCATATGTTTTCAGTGTTCACAAAATTGTCAATGAATTATTGTAACCGAAATAGTAGAATTTCGCACACCAATGAACGATTGCAGTTCCGGGCAAGTTCCTGCTCCGCCCTGTCTATCGCCTGCAATTTAGAGAATAGAGTCATAGGCCCGGCTCGCCCGGCCCCTTTCTCACCTTTATCCAGACGGGAAACCAGAAGATCCCGCAACCGAATGCGCAACAGACCAAGCAGCGGCAAGAGATTTTCCTTCAATTCCGCCATCTGCCGGGCTACATCTAAAATAAGGCCACCGTACCGGTCTTCCCTGAACTTCGGATCATCCAAAACCTCCTCAACTTTCCTCCAGGTCTCCAGCACATTGGCGTGGTGGAGCAGAAGCGCCTGCCCGGGGCTGCCCTCGGAGAGCCTTGCCAGAAGAGAGCTCTGTTCTTCATCCAGATGCGATCCATTCTGCAGAATGGACATGGTCTCTGCAGAGCTGAGCGGGAAAAAAGGTATTATCTGACATCGGGAGCTGATAGTCGGCAATATATTCTTCGAAGCTTCCGCAGTCAGAATCAGAACATTGCCCGGCGGAGGCTCTTCCAGCGTCTTGAGCAGATTATTGGCAGCCTCGGCCCGCATTGTGTGAATATCCTCGATGACGACAATGCGTCTTTCCGACTCGTAGGGGGGGTAGGAGAGCGACTTGCACAGCTGCCGCACCCGCTCAATCTTTATGGATCCCTTTTCAGGGGATTCAACAGTGTAATCAGGATGATTTCCTGAAAGAAATTTCCTGCAGGAAAGGCAGTGACCACAAGATTCTGCAGGGCCCGATGTCCGGCAATTCAGTGCTTTGGCCATGGCCTCGGCAAAAAGTTTCTTGCCCACACCGTCCGGCCCCCTGAAAAGGTAGGCATGGCCGATTCTGCCGGAAGAGAGCGACCTGCCAAGTAGCGATTTGGCCCTCTGCTGTCCAAGAAGCTCTGTAAACGGGGAGTTCACAATAATTCCGCCCTAAAAAAGCGTTTTTTGAATGTGCTGTTGTACGGCATCGTTCTTCTCCTGCCCGGCTTCCTGCTCATCAAGCGGACCAAGGAAGAGAAACCTTTCCAGCGATCTCTGATATTCGGTCCACTGCACTCCCTTGTCCTTCCGCTTTCGACGCAGTTGCTCGATGAGGTTCATTTTAGAATCAAGATCGTCGATAAAACTTAACACAAAGGCCTCCGGAGTCATGGGAACGGCCGGCGAGCCGAACTCCAGCCTACCGTGGTGACTGAGGATAAGATGTTGAATCTGGAGGAGCAACTCTTCGGGAAAATCGTTGATTTTGGCTGCTTCCTGTGCCACCATTTCGCTGCCCATCACCAGATGACCCTTCAGCCTTCCGGGGGAAGTATAGTCCACCAGCCCCACCTGCTCCTTCAGTTCCATGATTTTACCGATATCATGAAGCAGCACGCCGGCCAGTAAAATTGATCTGTCTACTCCGGGATAATGAGCCGCCAGCATGTCGGCTACCTTGGCCATGGACAGACAGTGTTCCATCAATCCGCCGGCATAGGCATGATGGATGCCTTTAGCTGCCGGCGCCGTCTGAAATTTCTCCCAGATATCGCCTTTTTTAAAAAACCTGTTAAGCAGTTTCCGCACCCAGCTATTGTCAACAGAGGCTACAGTTTTCTGGATTTGCCGGGACATCTCCTCCAGATCCAGGTTGGTGGCCGGAACAAAATCCGTCAGCGAGATATCCTCTTTGGCGACGGCAGCAACATCTTCAATGCGAAGCTGCAGTTTATCGCGATAGGACTGTACCTGTCCCTTGAGGCGAATGAAGCAGCCTGTCCGGCAGATTTCAGCAATCTCTTCAGCATTGTCCCAGACCGGACCGCCAATTTCTCCGCTCTTATCCGTCAAGTCAAGAAGGAGATAGGCCTTACCCGCCCGGGTCTCCGCCAGCCTCGAGGATTTTACCAGAAATATGTCTTCGATTCTCTCCCCTTCCTGCAGACTATCTATATATTTAATTTTCCTCATTGAATATTTCCATAAGTGCTCTTTGTCGATACTACTCCCTTCGCCGGTTCGGGCACCTTGAAAAGAAATGTAGGCCGTCAAAACCCGGGCACTTATATCCTGCTCAAGAAGCCCGGCTCCATTCGCGATTCAATCCAGCCGGAGTCAAAGTCCTGTAATATACTCTGCAGCTACCAAAAATGCCCTTTTTTTTCAACAGATTCCCCTTCCAGAGAAACGAAGAGGGCTATATCCCCAACAATACTGATACGTCGCTGCACTATTGTCAAGTATGGGTCCTTTCGTTCTAGACTTATTTATGAATGCTTCGACACTCTGGTATATTGTCAGAAATCATCTCGCAATTGACACATCTAACAATCTATAACTTCTATTTCCATATTTATCTTTGCCGCGGCTGGCTATTTTGCTGGAATATTTTTTTCAGTACAATGTCCACGATGTTTTGTTGACATTAATGTCTATCAATAAGTTATTCCATTTTATTTTTTCATATATCGAAACCTGAATGAGTTATGTTATTGACATTTAGTCAACTTACAATTTTATGCCTGACACTATTCAAGCATCGCTGGCTTTACTGCGCCAAAAAAATATGGAACAAGCCCGTTTAACCGCTTCTTTCTTCCTGAAACAGACTTCCCCACTCACATACCTTTTCGTAACAGAAAATGTATTCGGTTAACTGTTGACACCTGCCCGGCATCAAAAATAACAGTCTCCATGGAACAATCAACCGATCTGCAAAATTATCAGGGAAAGGATCGAGTAGGAGAGTTCAGCTCATCCGATTAACGGACATTTCTAAGGCTAAATTCATCAAATGAGAGGACCGCTGAAAATTTCCCGAGGAGTTGGATGATTTTTCCTCTGAGGTGGTGTATTAGTAAGCTATAGGGAAGGTATATTGATCTCGTAAAAGTCATTGAAGGTTCCCGGAATTGACTGTTCTTGCGAGTCCATCAAGTTCTGAATAATTTTTTTAAAGAGAGTTGCCGATGGACCTGGAAAGCTGGCTCCTTTTTTCATCAATTGCGCTGGTGGCTACCATAACTCCGGGCCCTGCCGTTCTGCTGGTCGCCACCCACAGTATCAGTTGTGGCCGCCAACGCACAATCTATACCATTCTCGGCAACATAAGCGGCCTCTTCATAATGTCGCTGCTCTCGGTTCTGGGGGTCGGTGCCCTGGTTCTCTACTCAGCCACGGCCTTTACCATTATCAAAGGAGCGGGCGCACTCTACCTCATCTATCTCGGAATCAGACTATGGAAACGGGGTTTCGCGACCCCCGTGGCATATGGGTGGAAGAGCTCTGCTGCAAAAAGAGCAAGCGGCATAAAGATGTACAGCCAGGGACTGATGGTCGCTCTCAGTAATCCCAAGGCCATAGCTTTCACCACAGCACTTTTTCCGCAATTTATCGATCATAACTTTGCCCTTGTGCCTCAGTTCGCCATCCTGGTGGTGACCTTCATGACCTATTCTTTTATCTGCCTCTCCGTCTATGCGCGGTTAAGTGCCGGAAGCGGGGCCGGAAGGCGGAATAGCAGGACGCAAATAATAATGAGCCGTATCTTCGCCTCACTGTTTATCGGTTCGGGTATCGGTCTCGGCCTCAGCTCATAAGGATCCCCGCTATGAATGACGTCAGCGACACCGAGCTCAAGAAGGTGATCGGCGATTTTCTCGAAATGGGCCATGCAGACAATATCGCGGCCATGTTTAGAAGAGAGCCCCGCTATTTATCCTGGACAGGAGAGTTGCTGCAGGATGAAAGATTCAACGTTCGTCTGGGACTCACCATCGTCTTTGAAGATCTTCAAGCCACCGGCAGAGAATTGATCGCCCGGGCAATTCCTTCTCTTTGCCACGCCCTCGACAGTACTTCGCCGCTGATCAGAGGAGAAGCCGTTGGAATCCTGGGAATAATCGGGACCGCAGAGGCCAAAGAGCTTATAATGAAAATGAAAAACGATGATAATTCCCAGGTAAGGGAAATGGTGGAACTGGCTCTGGCCGAATACTGATCAGGCTGCACCGGCAGACAGGTTTCTAGGAAAATATTTTAACCCAGCTGAGCTGGCAAGAACCTTTAGACAGCTTGTTTTCTGCAAAAAAAACAAGAAAACAAGCTGCAAGGTACTAAAAGAGGTACCATGTCCATACGAGCCATCGCCCAGGAAGTATACAAAAGCCAAAGCAAAGTGTATAAGCTTGAAGAACAGCTGAAGAATGCGGACTATGAGGATAAGGAAAAAATCAAGGAAGAACTCAGACATGCACAAGCCGAGCTGAATATTCTTAGAAAAATGCTGGATGGAAGGAAAGCGCAGGCGACCGTGGCAAAGCGACAGTTCCCTTTTGCCCGCTGATCGGCAAGAAAGTCTTCATCCCTCATCCCACCGCCTACCAGCTAATTTCCCCGCCAATGATCGCTATTGTTGTTTACAAGTATCACAGAGCGTGATTATAATGCCGTTCTTTTTACCTTCAACTCTTCAACACCGCAAAGATAAAGGAGAAGCACAGTATGGAGAGACAGATGATTGTATCTGTTATGTCTAAAGACAGACCCGGAATAATAGCCGACGTTACCGGAGCGATATTTGAGCTCAACGGCGATCTGGCCAATCTCGAACAGTCTATTCTCTGCGGCTATCTGACCATGATCCTGATCGCCACTTTTGACGAGGCCGTTACCCCGGAGGATGTCATCGCCAAACTCTCCCATATCAAAGCGGAGAACAAGTTTGACGTCATCGTCAAACTGATGACTTCACCTATTGAAGTCTGCCAGACCTCTTTGCCTCCAAAAACATACATCGTCACGGCTCAAGGGAAAAATCAAAGCGGTTTGGTCTTCGGCATCAGCTCCTTCTGCTATGCACGAAACATCAACATCCTCGATTTATCGACGACCCTCACAGACGGCAAATACACCATGGTCCTGCAGCTTGACCTCAGTGAGATCGAATCCATCAAGGATATGCGGGAGGAGCTAGACCGTTACGCCGAGGAAGCCGGGCTGCATGTCATGATGCAGCACTACGATATATTCAGGGTGACCCATGAAGTGACCTTGGTCTAAGACACTTACCAGCACGATACTTTTTACAGCTTTACCGGTCTCACTTATCAGGAGGATGTAGATGTTACGTTCGGATCAGATCCTTGCAACAGTTGAAATGATACAGAAGGAAAACCTCGATGTGCGTACGGTCACCATGGGCATCAACCTCCTCGACTGCCGAAGCGGTGACGTCACCACGACCTGTGCGAATATTGAAAAGAAAATCAGGTTGCTGGCCCAGGATTTTGTACCCACTTGCGACAGGATCGGCAGGAAATTGGGCATTCCGGTGGTCAACAAGCGCATCTCCGTCACTCCCATAGCCCTGGTCGGCGCCGGTTTCAACCGTGGCGGTTTTATCGAGCTGGCATTATCTCTGGAGAGGGCGGCGGGAGCGGCGGGTGTTGATATTCTCGGCGGATTTTCAGCCCAGGTGGAAAAGGGCCTCACCGAATCCGACAGAGAGTACATCCTCTCTATTCCGGAAGCACTGGCGATCACAGACAAGGTATGCGCCTCCATCAATATCGCCAGCAGCCGCAAGGGGATCAACATGGATGCCCTGGCCATGGTTGGACAGACCGTCAAGGATCTGGCCGAGGGAACCCGTGACGCAGACGGTTTTGGGGCGGCAAAATTTGTAGTGTTCTGCAATCAGCCGGGAGACAATCCCTTCATGGCCGGAGCTATTCATGGAACTGGTGAAGCCGACGCCGTTCTTAACGTCGGAGTCAGCGGCCCCGGCGTTATCGCCCGTTCTCTGGAGCGGCTCATTGCCAACAAGGGCGCGACAAATCTGCTTCTCGACGACATTGCCGAAGAAATCAAACAGACGACCTTCAGGGTGACCCGCTGCGGAGAACTCGTCGGCAGACAGGTCTCCAGAGAGCTGGGGATCGAGTTCGGCGTCGTCGATCTCTCGCTGGCCCCTACTCCAACAGTCGGCGACAGCGTCGGTGAAATCCTCCATATTCTCGGGGTCGATGCCATTGGTGCTCCGGGCTCCACTGCCATCGTCGCCATGCTCAACGACGCTGTAAAAAAAGGTGGTATCTTCGCCAGCAAATCCGTGGGGGGGCTTAGCGGCGCCTTTATTCCCGTGATGGAAGATGCAGTACTGGCCGAAGCGGTCGGGCGAGGCGAACTCTGTCTGGAAAAACTGGAAGCCATGACCTGCGTCTGCTCCGTGGGATTGGACATGATCGCCATTCCCGGATCCGTCGATGCCGATACCATTTCTGCAATAATTGCCGATGAGATGGCAATCGGCATGGTTAACAACAAAACCACGGCGGCACGCCTCATTCCGGTGCCCGGCAAGGAAGCCGGGGAACACGTCAGTTTCGGCGGATTGTTCGGCGCCAGTCCCATTATGGAAGTGCGCAATGTCGGCAAGTCGAGCCGGTTCGTGGCTTGGGGCGGCAGAATCCCGGCACCGATTCACAGCTTCAAAAACTGATAACGTCGTAAAAAGCCCGACCTCAATGCTGAAGCTGCTGGCCGCCCGAATAAAAATCCTGAAGGCCGAAGCCGCTCCCGCAAAAAGTCATCGAAGTTATCAAGATGGACTCTGCGATAAAGATTGTATCCAGCTGATTACGAGTACATCATCAATACAGCCAAGACCAGGGAAACCTCATGCTGCTGCTTCTCTCACCCTCCAAAACCCAGGAATCGGGATATCACCATGCCCTGGCAACCCAGCCGGAAATGCTCGACAGGACAGATGCTCTGGCGGCGCAGCTGAAACGACTCGATGCCGCGGAAATCGGCAAGGTGATGAAGATTAGCGAACAGCTGGCGAAAAAGACCCGTGAGCGTTACTCGCAATTCAAGATTGCGGCCGGGATGGAGAGCGGCAGCCCCGCCCTGCTCGCCTTTCGCGGCGATGTGTTCTCTGAAATCGATGCCGATGGCTACAGCGATGACGACTTTCAATTTGCTCAACAACATCTCCGCATTTTCTCGGCTCTCTACGGCATCCTCAGGCCGCTCGACCTCATTCAACCCTACAGACTGGAGATGGGCGGCAAATTTCGTCCGGAGGAAAAAAGAAGTCTCTATGACTACTGGCGTGATGATATCAACATGTTACTGAAACGCCATCTTGCCGGGACAAAGATTACTGAAATTGTCAATCTCGCTTCAAATGAATATTTCAAGGCGGTCACACCTGCAGAACTGCCTGCCTCCATCATTCATGTTTCTTTTAAACAGCAGAGAAAAGGCACCCTGAAAACCATTGCCATCCATGCCAAAAAGGCCCGCGGCGCTATGGCGAACTACATAATCAGGAACAGGTTGCAGAGCAGCGCCGAACTGAAACAATTCCACTATCGGGACTATAGATTCGCAGAAGAGCTTTCCACTGCCGGTGAATTGGTCTTTGTCGATAGAAGTACAGGCTAGAGGAGATATTTAATCGCCGCAAATCCTCCAATCAGCAGCACCAGGAAAACAACCGAGAGAATATTGAAGTAGCGGTCTATATACACTTTTACCGGTGCACCAAGATAATAGATAAAAATGGCAACCAGGAAAAATCTGGCGGACCGGGCCAGCAGTGAAACCAGCATAAACCTGAGAAAGTCCAGCTCGAACGCTCCGGCGGTGATGGTGAAAAGCTTATAGGGCAATGGGGTAAAGCCGGCAGCGAAAATTGCCAGGACATCATACTCTTTATAGAGAAACTGCACCTCATCATATTTATTGGCAAGGCCATACCAGTCAATGATCGGCCGACCGACACCCTCCATGGCCCACATGCCAAGACCATAGCCGAAGGCGCCGCCCAAAACTGAACCGACCGCACAGATTGCCGCATATTTGAGAGATTTCTTTGGCAGTGCTATGCAGAGCGCTATCAGAAAGACGTCAGGCGGCAGAGGGAAAAAGGAGGATTCGACAAAGGCAATGGCAAACAGCACATAGACGCCGTAGGGCCCCTCCAGCCACTCCATACAGACATCATACAACCGTCTTAAAACCCCTCTGCTTCTCATCTCAATCCGACCAGCCATATTTTCCTATCAAATCAACAAAACGAACCTTGTCCCGCCGTTCTATCTTGATTCCGTCTTCATTTTTGGTAAGAAGCTGAAGTTCCTGGACCTCTTGGTTGCCCACGGGGATCACCATCCTGCCGGAGTCCGCCAGCTGGTCGACTAAAGGTGATGGAATCTCAGGGCCTCCGGCTGTTATGATAATGGCATCGTAGGGTCCGTTCTCCGGCCATCCCATGGTGCCGTCATCCAGCTTGGCGATAATATTGTAATAGCGCAGAATATCGAAGACCTTGCGGGAGGAGGCGAGAAGCTGATTAATCCTCTCAACAGTATAGACGCGTGCGCACATTCGTGACAAAACAGCAGCCTGGTATCCCGATCCCGTTCCGACTTCAAGCACTTTTTCCGTACCGGAAAGACCCAGCATCTGCGTCATCAGGGCCACGATATAAGGCTGGGAGATGGTCTGTCCTGCAGAGATAGGCAGGGGATAGTCACCGTATGCCCGCGCACGCATGGCATCTTCAACAAACAGATGCCGCGGCACCTCACTCATGGCCTGCAGGGTCGGTGCATCGGTAATACCTCGGGAGACCAGCTGTTCCTGCACCATACGCTGGCGGATGGTACCATAACAGTCAATCACTCGGTTTTCTCTTGCGGGGAATAGGTATCGGACCAATCAAATTCATCTGTCCCGAATTCCCTGAATTCACAGGATTGCACGATATCATTGCTCAGAACAATTAATATCCTCTCTTGGCCCTTGCCTTTGAAATAACCACCGGCCAGTGGGACTCTCTGAAGATCAGAGGTCATTTCCTCAATATAGATCCACTCTTCTTCGCCGCTCGGCAACCGCCGCTGAATATCAGGTTCACCGAGGTAGGTGAGAACGTCATTACGGGTTGAACTGCCGGCCTCGATAAGAACGGCATCGGAAGCCAGGTGACGCACGGGCTTGTTGTAGCATCCAGTGGTGAACAGCAAAAGTCCAAGGGTGAGGATAATTGCGAATCGCGGGACAAAAGGCATATCGTACTCCAGACGAGTTTTCATGAAATCCATATACTCCTCCAGCTCTATAAACTGAAGGACCTTCTTTTTCAACCTCTAAAAGCAAAAATGGGAGAGAACATTTCGCTCTCTCCCACTGTCTTCACCTCTTATCTGATTTTGCCGACTGAAATTTCCGCAGCCGCTTATGCCTTGGTGACACGTCCGAGGATTCTGTAGTTCCGCTCCACCATTTCAAGATGGTTGACGTAAAGACCGGCCTGGATCATGGCATTGTCATATATCTGTCCGGCCACCTCCCGAGCGAAATCCTCGTCTTCCTTAATGAGCGCGGCAAGACGCCTGATCAATGGATTGGCTGGATTAATTTCCAGATTCTTCTTACTCTTTTCTTCGGGAACGCCTTTCTCCCGGCGGCTCATGGCAATCACTCTCTCCATGGAGGAGCTCATGTGCCCGTCTGGATTGACGATCATTGCAGGGGAGTCCACCAGTCTCCTGGAGACAATGACATCGGCAACCTTATCTTCCAGGGCCTTCTTCAGCCAGCTCAACAGTGATTCTTTCTGTTCCTTGTCGAGGCTTGCTTCGTCTTCCGGCTTTTCCTCAGCATCTGCTTCCGTTCCTTTCGGCAGGGAAAGATCGGCCCGGTCGGCGGAGACCAGCTTTTTACCCTCAAACTCACCCAGATGACTCAAGACAAAGTCATCGATGGGCTCCATGGTGTAGAGGATTTCGATGTCGTTCTTGGTGAACATCTCGACATATGGCCCTGATTCGATTGCCGTTCTCGAAGGACCGTTAATATAATAAATCTCTTCCTGATCCGGGTTCATTCGCGCCAGATACTCGGCAAGCCCGATAGGTTTGCCCGCCTCGGATTTGGAAGATTCAAAACGAATGAGTCTGGACAGCTCCTTCTGGAATTCATAGTCGCTGGTGGCTCCTTCCTTGAAATAGATGCCGAAGGTATTCCAGAACTCAAGGTACTTTTCCGGATCCTTTTTGGCCTCCTCATCCATATATTTGAGGAAACGTTTGGTTATCACCTTACGCAGCTTGGAAACCAGGGCATTATCCTGCAGTGCCTGTCGGGAAATATTGAGCGGCAGATCCTCACTGTCGACTACCCCCTTGAGGAAGCGGAGCCATTCGGGCAGGATATTTTCGGAGTGCTGATCAATCAGAATCCGTTGGCAGTAGAGGTTCACGCCCGGATCGACACGGCCGAATCCCATTATTTCAAAATTTTCTTTGGGAACAAAGAGCAGGGCATTGATCGCCAGAGGTGCATCGGCTGAAAAATGGAGACGGTAAGTCGGTTCGTCAAAGGCATTGGCAATGAACTTGTAAAACTCGGTATACTCCTCCTCCTTGATCTCCGCTTTATTGCGCATCCACAAGGCTTGAACGGTGTTGACTACTTCTCCTTCGAGCTTAATGGGGAAAGAGACGAAGGCTGAGTATTGTTTGATAATCGATTCCACCCGCCATTTCTGGGCATATTCATGGGCATCCTCCTTCAACTCGACGATTATGCGCGTTCCCCTGTGAAGTCCTTCTTTCTCGGTGATGGTAAAGGTTCCCGAGCCATCCGATTCCCATTCATGCCCTTCGCTGCCGTCCCACGACCTGCTCTGCACCCTGACCTTGGCGCCCGCCATGAAGGCCGCATAAAAACCTACTCCGAACTGACCTATCAAGTTGATATCCTTCTTGGCGGCCTCGGCCAGTTCCAGCAGAAAAGTATTAGATCCCGAATGGGCGATTGTGCCCAGATTGGACTCGAGTTCAACCCGGCTCATGCCGATGCCGGTATCGGTAATAGTAAAAGTATGCGCCTTTTCATCAAGAGATATGTCTATCTCAAGAGGAACATGTGCATCAAAGACATCCTCCCTGGTAAGACTCTCATGGCGCATCTTTTCCAGGGCATCGGCACTGTTGGAAATGAGCTCCCGAATAAAGACATCACGTTCGGTATAGAGCGAGTTGATTACAATATCTAAGAGTTTTTTGGTTTCAGCCTGGAATTCATGTTGTGTTGTGGTCATCTATTTCACCTCAGCTTTTTTTCATACAGAAAGTTCCGGATTTTACACCCTTTCCATTGATTTTTTTCATCAAGTCGGCGAAAATGGTAAGCACATATCATCGTATGTCAAGTATACCTCGGATGTACAATCCTTTGCCGGCAGCCAGGAGATAAGGCTATGAAAATAAAGATATACGACAGAAATCATGGCCATCTCCGCACTCTCGAGCAGATCACTGCGGCAGCGGTCAAATCGACGAATACAAGAGGGGAGAAATACCCCGGCAAAAATCACAAACATCAATCCGGGCAGGTCGATGAACTGCGGCCGGGTCACCACCAAAATCGAGAAAGCCGATACATGATGAGCTGAAATGACGCATCACACCGATACTATAATAATAGGTGCCGGCCTTTCCGGCCTGACCGTGGCTCATAAGCTGCGCACCACCTGCTATGGGCACCGTTACGTTATTCTGGAAAAGTCGGAAAGCACCGGCGGTGTAATCCGTAGCCACCATGAAAATGGATTCACCGCTGAGATAGGACCTCACGGATTTCTGGATAACTGCAAAGAAAGCAGGGAAATTCTCGAGGAATGTGGACTGGCCGGCGAATCGGTAAAGGCGCCGCTGATAAACTTTGTCCGTTATGTCCTGCTCGATGGAGAATTACGGATGATCCCGCAGACACCCCTGAAGATTCTGCTGGCACCGCTGGTGCCGTGGAGTGCCAAACTCCGGGTGCTCGCCGAATTGTGGCAGGAACCGCTCGCCGGAGAGCCGACGGTGGCCAAATGGGTTAATCACCGTTTCGGAAAAGCCCTGCTGCCTTTTGCCGATGCGGTTTTCACCGGTACCTATGCAGGCGATATCGACAGGCTCACCATCGACAGTGTCATGCCCGCCATTCGCCATCTTGAGCAGGAACATGGTTCTGTCATTCGCGGAATGCTGGCAAAAGCCCGGAGCAGCAGGAAAAACAGGAAAAAGGAACCTGCTGGCTTCTCCATGCCCGCCATGACCAGCTTTCCAGAAGGCATGGCAAGGCTGCCGCAGAAACTGAGTCAATACCTCACCGAAGATGCCGATCTCTTCCTGAACTGTGAAGTTCAGTCCCTCTCAAGGCTTGATGGCGGCTGGCGGGTGGTCACCAGCCGCGGTCGATTCGAGGCGGACAACCTCGTTCTTGCCGTGCCGACAAATACCGCCATTTCTCTGCTCCGGGAGCTTGTTCCACCACCGCTTCCCGCAGTTGCCGAAGCGGATATCCTCACCGTGGTATTCGGCTACGGTCCGGGCTCCAGCCTGCCTCCGGGGTTCGGTTATCTCATTCCGGAACAGGAGCAGCGCTTCACCCTTGGCACGCTCTTCTCTTCCAACATGTTCCCGGGACGAGCTCCTGCCGGCCACATCCTCTTCGAGACGTTGGTCGGCGGACGCAGACATCCCGAACGGCTTACACTCAGCGACGAGGAGTTGATCCGCAGAGCCCTTGATGACGTCAGGGATATTCTACCGCTTCATGGCGAACCGGTTTACACCAAAGTTCTGCGGCCCTGGGGAAGCATTCCCCAGCTGGAGCAGCACTATCCTGAACTGCTCAGCTGGCGTAATCATCTCAGGGAACATTTTCCCGGTCTTTACATCTGCGGTTTCGGCTGGGAAGGCATCGGCCTCAACGATATGATGAAGCACGGAGTTCGTACAGCCGAGGCCATTGCCACGGGTGCCGGCGCTAAAAGTCAGGAAGCGGCTGTCAAGGGAGTATATTTTTGACGGTGTCGCAAACATAGAGCTAAAGACATGGTCTAAAGGAGTCTCCATGTATTTTCCAGATGATACTCTGGCCTACCTGCAGGGCGAAGAATACTCAAACACCCTGCGGACCCGGTTTATATTTGATGAAGAAGATCATAGCTACCGAACCCGGATTGATCTCCTCTGCGAAATGGTCGCGGGGAAGAAGGTCATTCATGTCGGCTGTGTCGATCATAATATCGAAACGGTGCGCCAGAGGATAAAACGCAGAAAATGGCTGCACAGCAGACTTTGTGAAAGCGCCCTGCGTTGTCACGGTATCGACACCCAGGAAGCCGGTATCCGCTACATTAAGGACAAACTCGGTTTTCAGGACACCTCCTGTACCGATATTTTCAGCGATCAGTTTGCCGGAATCACTAGAAGTGACAACTGGGATTATCTCCTGATTCCAGAAGTTCTCGAGCATATCGAGGCCCCCACTGCTTTTCTTCGCGCCATAGCGCGGAAATATAAAAACGACTTCACCAAACTCATCCTCACTGTTCACAATGGAGTCAGCCGAGACAACTACCTGCTTGCCAGAGACGGCTGCGAGACCATTAACAGCGACCATCGTTTCTGGTTTTCGCCCTATACAACAGCGAAGATGATAATTGCCTCCGGACTGGATTTAGAAAAGATCCTGATGTGCAGGCACGGAACCATCAACCGCCGCGCCCTGTGGAGAAATCGCTTCTTTCGCAAGCATCCCCTGCTCCGCAATGATATTCTCTGCATCGCATCGTTCCGCTGAGTTGAAAACTCTGAATCGATAATAAACTGTATCGCCTGCTACTGGAAAAGTACCGCCCTAAAAAGAATTGAAAGAGAGCACAAAAACAATTTACTAACCCAGTTGAGTTGGAAAGGAACCTTTAGACAGATTATTTTCTCGCAAAATACAAGAAAAAAACCTGTAAGGGTATTTAAAGGGTCTTTAACTTCTTACTGAGAAGATTTATCTGCTCCCCTACGGAGATATTCCTGTTGGTCAGGCCGGTAACCACTTTTATGGAGTGGAGGACCGTGGAATGATCCCGGTTGAACTCTTTGCCGATTTCATTGAGAGAATTCTCGGTATGTTTGCGGCAAAGATACATGGCCACCTGACGGGGAAAGGTCAGCGCTTTTTTTCTGGAGCGGGACTGTAGTTCGTCACAGCTTACCTTATACTGTTTGCAGATGAATTCCCTGATCAGGGCGGGGGAGAGGGATTTGGGCAAGCCCACAAGCGCGGCGATAACCTGTTCGACCAGGGACATATCGACCACGCCTTCCTGTAAATGTGCCTTGGCCCGAATGCCGACTATTGCCGATTCAACCTGGCGGATATCTCCCTTGATATGTTGGGCCAGATAATCAATGTGTTCCTCTTCCAGCTTCAGATTATGCTGTTGTGCCTTATTCTTGACGATTCTGGTCCGAGTCGATATATCCGGAGGCTGGATGGCGGTCACCAGACCTGCAGCCATTCGTGAACGGAACTCCTCATCGATGCCGATAAGATCACGGGGCGGCCGGTTTGCGGTGAAGACGATCCTCTTGCCGCACTTGATCAGGGAGTCCAATAATTCATTGAGCTCCTCCTGGGTCTTCTTTTTACCGGTCAGGGAATGAACATCCTCCACCAGAAGAATATCGCATTGCTCGTGATATTTCTGTTTGAAGCTGTCCATGGTATTGGCCTTGATATTGTTCACCATCTCATAGGAAAATTGTTGCGCCGTGAGATAATGCAGCCTCGTCATTGGCGCCTCGGCCAGGATCTGATGGGCTACGGCATGTGTCAAATGGCTCTTTCCCAGTCCCGTGGAACTGTTAATATACAGGCAGGGCCCAATGGAATCATCGGCCAGGGTAATCGATCGACAGGCAGACTGTGCTAAAATGTTGCTCTCTCCCACCATAAATTCGGCGAAGGTGTAGCGGGGATGCAGGGCTCGCACCGAGGAGGAGTTGCGAGGTACGTTGGGCAGACGCAACTGCGCACTTTTGCCGCCAGCCGGAGCCTGTGCAGCCCCCCGTCCCAATGTCAGGATCACTTCCCTTCTTTGGGGGTCGACATCGCTCAGCTTTGCCTGAATGATTTCCAGATAATTTCTTGCTACATAGGCGCTGAAAAAGCGATCGGGACAGCACAGGGAAATTTTATCCTCCTGAAGCCCTGAACACTCAAGCGGATCTATCCAGAGACTATAGACGCTCTCACTTAATTCATCCCGCAATATTTCCTTCGCCTTTTGCCATACCATGTGCATGCCCCCGACTCTAAAATAGAGAGTGCCCCCTCAATAGCCCAGAGGATTATTCTCCGGACCTTACCTATCGTATTTCTCGTAAATATTCTAAGGAAACTGCCTAGCCGGAGGCCATACGCTCTTCTCTCTTCTCTCCTAACCCGGTTGAGTCGGGTTATCAATGGCTGGCTAGCGATTATATGTACGTTGATAAACTCCATTTTAAGATTTTCGTCAAAGACGATATCCTGATATTTTTCAAGATTCAGCTCATTACCCGGTGAGGCCTTCCAAATAAGCAAGGCTCGGTCTTTCCATCATCCCACCCTCTGCAAAGCCCACAAAAACATAGTCCTAACATTTTTTTAACTAAAATGTATTATTTCATGCTCTTAAACAGTTTATCAACAGGTTATTAACAAATTAAGCTTTTCGTTTATCTCAAATTTATTGAATATTTTTACATATAATTCTATTTATCTCCACTTTACTCAAAAATATGTCTTGAAACCTGCATAAATAAAGGCTTTCGGTATAGATTTGCTTTTCTCATTTTTTAGTTTTATTTTTTTTACCAGCATGATCCAGCCTCCGTTTTTTTTATCTAAATTCTCTTACCCTGGCAAACGTCAGTACCCTAACCTCAGATGCGCCGGCCCTCATCAAAGTAGCCGCACATTCCGACACGGTCGTACCTGTTGTATAGACGTCATCGACAAGACATATCTTCTTATTTATAATTATTTCAGAATGTTCTACGGAAAAAGCCGACCTTAGATTTTGCTTTCTGCCGATCGCGTCAAGTTCAGTTTGCGAACGGGTGTGATGTCTTTTGCGGAGTATCTGGGGAAAAATACAGTCGTTTCTCCCCGGGAACAACAGCTTGGCGAGAAACAGCGCCTGATTGAAGCCCCTCCTTTTCAGTCGCTGCCTGTGGAGAGGAACCGGCAGAAATATTTCGCACGAATCAAAAGCCGAAAAATCAAAGCTTCGCGCGATTTTCAGCAACGGATCGGCAGCAGCCGTGTCGTAGGAGTATTTAAGGTTATGCAGAAGCGAGCGCACCGGTTCTTCATAATAAATAATCCCTCTGGCCATGGAATATGGGGGCCTGTGACGCAAACAGCATTCACAAATATGATTTTCCGGCTGAGAGGTTATAAAATTCCCTCCGCAGATCCGGCAGATCGGTGCGACGATATAGAGGACACCGGCCAGGCATTCACAACATAGCCCTTCGGATATGGAGATTGCCCTGGCCCCGCAGCAATAGCAGCGCGGCGGGAAGAGTAACTCTACCAGAGCTTTTATCCATTTCTTGAGTTGTCTCTTGCCCGTCATTATTCTAACGTGGTATATTAAAAATTAACGCAGCACCTCTGCCTCTCCGAGATCGGGGCAGGATATTGTGAATTACCAAATACAACCCGGTCAAATACGTTTTCATGAATACTCCAAATCCCGGCAGAAAAAAATTAGGCGTTCTCATCGGCGGCTCCGGTCTTATCGGCGGTACGCTGGTCCACTATTTCAAAACCAAAATGCCTCAAGCCGTAGAAATCAGGGCACCAAGCAGCAAGAAACTCTCCATCAGGTCAGAAGAGGATATTCGCTCGTACATAGATGAAGTACAGCCCGATTTTCTCATCAACACAGCTATAACCAATTTGAATTCCAACAGCCGACTGGCTCTGGAGGTCAATTATCTTGGAGCCCTCAATCTGGCTAAGGCGGCGGCAGCACAGCAGATACCCTATATACATATCACTACGGCGGCTGTATTGCCATATGGAGATAACCTCAAGGAACATGATACCTTGCCGATAACGGCGGATTTGAATAATTACGCCAAATCGAAACTTCTGGCGGAAAAATCGCTGCACCATCTGCAAAAAACTGCGGGGCTCGATTACTCTTCCCTGCGGCTGGCCATAGTCTATGGCGACCACGATCATAAGATCCAGGGTTTTCACCGGCTTTTTTTCAGCATAGTCGAACAGTCAATGCCCTTTCTCTTTACCTCCAGAGGAGTGCAGCACTCTTACTCCAACTGCCGCAAGATTCCCTACTTTGTACACCATATGCTGGAGAACAGGGAAGAATTTTCCGGACAAACCTATAATTTTGTCGACCAGGACCCGGTCGAACTCGCCAAACTCATTCTGACCATCAAGAAATCCCTGCAGCTGAAATCGCCCAAGGAAATATATTTGCCTTATAAAGTGACACGATCGAGTAAGAAACTGCTCTCTATCCTTTTGCGCTTCTTTGCCAAAGCGGGCCTTGTTGCCAGAATGCCCCAGGAGCTCATGTTTCTAGAGAGTTTTTACAGGAATCAGACTCTTTCTTCTGAAAAACTGCGCAGCTCCAGTTTTGTCGATCCCTACCCATCGGAAACGATTTTCTCTCTTTTACCTGATCTCACCTCCTATTATCTGACACGCTGGAGTGAACAAAATCTTATCCAGGGATATCGCGACGAGCTTTGCCACAACCGGGATTATGACTGCGTCTTCCGCGAAACCCCCTCCCAACTGCTCGATATGATTCATTGCCGTTCCGAAGACACATCCCATACGGTTGCTACGCCGGAAGAATAATCAGCGGCCTTCGTTCTTGCCTTAGGAATGTAAAAACACTCAAGCCCCGGATAACTCCGACTCACAACAGGTAATATTCCCTTACTGTCCTCTTTTGCGTAGTGTTTTGATCTTCGTGCTGTTTTTCGCAGTTACTTCCTTTTCATTTTTGTTCAAACATGTCATAATGGCTGTTATTTTCAGCAGCCGAAACGGTTATCTTATATATAAACAGTAATTTAAACTACATTACACGGCGATCGGCTTTACCGTACCACGAGAAGCAGATCTTTGCTTTGTAACGCAAAGGAATTACCAGATGCAATTATTGAAGAAAAATTTAATTTTACCGCACCGGGAATTTCTCGCTTCGGCTCTTCTCCTCCTCGGTCTGCTGATTGCTTCATCCACCGTGTGGGCGGCGCAACCGCAGAAGACATTGTTTCTCCCATTCAAAGTCACTTCTCTGTCTCAAAGCATAACCCCAGCCGAGGCCGATAGAGCTTTGTCAAAGATCCTTGCCGAGAAAGGGTATTCTTTTCTCGAGAGAGAGAGGGCTGAATCGTTACTCGACTATGGAGCCGAATGGCCGCCTGATACTCAAACACTCGGAGAGATTGATTCCTTCAAAAACTATGACATTCTGGTAGCCGGCAGTATCACGGAAATAGCCGGAAATATCAGTCTGGACGCCAGGCTGGTCGACCTGCTTTCTCCAGTTGAATCGAAATATTTCTCCTTCCAGGGAGACAGTAAGCAGATAAATGCACTGTATAATGATCTGATCAGGGAAACTACGGCATTTACCTCCAGGGATGAGGTTATCGCTTCCATAGCTCCGCTGGGAAATGAAAAAATCGACTCCGGCGCCATCCTGAAAAATATTTCGACCCAGCCGGGTGATCCATACGATCCTGCCGCCCTCAGGGAGGATCTAAAGTCTATTTTCAGAATGGGATACTTCGATGATGTTCAAATTGAAGTGAGTCAGCAGCAGGATGGCAAGGCCGTGGTTTTCAGAATCGATGAGAAACCGGTGATCAGCTCCATTATTTTCGAAGGAATCGAGGAGCAAAAGGAAGAAAATGTCAAAGAAGTGGTAACCACCAGAGAACAGTCCATCCTCAACCCAACTCAATTGAACAGAGACAGTGAAGCCATTCAGCTTCTCTATAAATCAAAGGGGTTCTATAATACCGAGGTTACTCCCGAAGTAAGTCAGCCTACACAGGACACCGCCGAGGTCCGTTTTGTCATAGATGAAGGAGAGAAAATCTATATCAGGGAAATTTCCTTTGAAGGCAATACCACCTTCGACGACGATGAGCTCGAAGATGAGATAGAAACCAGTACCAAAGGCTGGTTTTCCTGGATTACCGAATCGGGTCTGCTCGACTACGATAAACTTAACCAGGATGCAGGCAGAATTTTAAATTTTTACGGCAACCATGGTTTTCTCGAGGCTAAAATCGGCGACCCCATCGTCAATCAGGAAGAAGAATGGCTGTATATCACCTTTGTCATTGAGGAGGGCACCCGTTTCAGGGTCGGCGAGGTAAATCTGGAAGGTGACACCATCGCTGACAGGGAAAAACTGCTCGCCATGCTCGATATTCCCCATGAAACGTATGTCAGCCGAAAAGTGCTCCGGGAAGATATCCTCAAAATCACCGACTACTATGCCGAAAGAGGATACGCCAACGCCAATACCCGCCCAGAGATCAAACCAGCAGAGACAGAAGATACCCTGGATATAACACTCGATATAGATAAGGGCGAATTGGTCTATATCAACAGGATCTCGATTACCGGAAATGATCGGACCCGTGACAATGTCATTCGCAGGGAACTTGAGGTTAAGGAGGGCGGCATTTTTAATGCCAAGGCCCTGCGCGAGAGCCTGCAAAACCTGCAGTATCTCGATTTTTTTGAAGAAGTCAATATCAGCCCGGAAAAATCATTCGACACCTCAACCGTGGATCTTTCCGTTGAGGTCAAGGAGAAAAGCACCGGAATGTTCACCATAGGCGCCGGTTACAGTTCTGTTGACGACCTCATCCTGATGGGCCAGATAGCTGAAAACAACTTCCTCGGACGTGGTGATACCCTGGCACTTTCCGGTAATATCGGCGGCGAGAGCAATAAGTACAACCTGCAATATAAAAATCCACGACTCTATGACTCCGAACTTTCCTGGGGAATTGACCTTTTCGATATGGAGCGTGAGTATGATGACTATACCAAGGATTCCACGGGAGGCGCGCTCAGTTTCGGCTACCCGATATGGGAAAAATGGAGAGGCTACGGCAGTTACAGTTATACCGATACAACCCTTTCGGATGTCGCCGAAGATGCCTCCTTTATCATTCAGAATTCCGTGGATATCCATATAACCAGCGCGGTCAAATTTACACTGCAGCGAGATACCCGGAACCGCCGATTCGGCGCCAGCAAAGGTTCACGCCACAGCCTGAGCCTGGGCTATGCCGGTGGGCCGCTGGGCGGAGATTCGGAATTCACCAAAATAGAAGGGTATACCTCATGGTTTTTCCCGATGTTCCTGGATACAGTCTTTCATGTCCACGGTGCTGCCGGACAGGCATTTGAAAACTCAGACAACGCACTGCCAGTATATGAGCGCTTCTACCTTGGCGGCCTGCGAAGTATTCGCGGCTTTGACTATGGCAAGGTAAGCCCTATAGATCCTGAAACCGGGGACCGTATCGGCGGTGATAAAATGTGGTTTACCAATTTTGAGTATATCTTCCCTCTGCTTGCCGAACAGGGCATCACCGGCGTACTCTTCTACGATATGGGCAATGTCCTCAATGATGATGAGGACTGGGGGTTTGACAGCTACAAGAAATCCGTCGGTGTAGGGATCAGGTGGTTTTCCCCGATGGGGCCGCTCCGGCTCGAATGGGGCTACAATCTTGATCCCGAGCCCGATGAAGATGATTCGGTCTGGGACTTTTCCATAGGCGGCGTTTTTTAGTGCCTCGGGACAGCCATAAGAATGGATATTTTCTTTAAAACTGTGACTTGGACTCCCATAACCATGGCATTTATCATGCTCAGCGGGGTTAGAACCGACCAGGAAAATACATTCAATTGACCATCCGGAGCGAAAAGAGAGGCGCTTGATGAAATGCATCGGCATGCATATACTTAATTCGGTCCTCGTTACTTTGGAGAATTGAATTTCAGGAACAATGGCAAGCGAGGTCTTTCACTTCCCACTTCTCCTCATTAACAATCAAAGTTAAAGCGGCTGCTTATTCGGCAACCGCGCGTGTTTCATGTCAACAGATTTTGTAACCTCCATCAGGCAGTCAACTGAGAAAGAATTTTTTCTCTCCGGTCTGCGAGGCAGCAGCCATGCCTGGTTCAGCTCACAACTTGCCCAAGGCACAACCTGCTGCTGCATTGTTCCGGACGAACATAGTGTTCCGCTGCTTGAGGAAGACCTGCGGCTTTTTTCCTCGGTAGAGGTACTAACCTATCCGGGATATGAAATTCCACCTTACACCCCGATCTCCCCGGACCAAAGAACAACCGCAGCCCGTCTCTCCACCCTTTTCTCCCTTCAGGAAAACCGCGCCCCATCACTGGTTGTCACCTCTATCGAGGCATTGATGCGCAGAGTTCTTCCCCGTCACATCCTTACCGACAGGGCGGAACTTATCATGACGGGAGAAGATGTCGATCAACAGGATCTGATTGCTCTGTTGATCAGCTCTGGCTATGAGCAGGCCGCATTGGTCCGCGGCGTTGGCGATTTTTCGATCCGGGGTGGCATTATAGATATTTTTCCACCACCATTCCTTCAGGAAACCGGAGAATTTCACATAGGTCCCTTGCGGCTTGACTTTTTCGGCGACACAATAGAATCATTGCGTTCTTTTGATATTTACAGCCAGAGATCGCAGGAAGAGCTCAGTGAAGCCATTCTTCTGCCGGTAAGCGATATTCTCTATGAAAGCCGCAGGTCCCACTGCTCTCCCGCAATTTTCAAGAGTTTCCGTGAGGAAGGGGAGAACCGCTCCTGGGATGAGGAACAGGCGGAATCCCTCTTTGAGAGGTTAAAGAGCATTGGTCGCTTTGCCGGTGCGGAATTTTTCCTGCCCCTGTTTTACCGGGAGAGCGATCGGAGTACCGACACCGTCTTTGACTTTCTCCCCCAGGACTCCACCGTTGTTGTTGTTGACCCCGGAGCCTGCAGACATAATGCCGAACTCGTCCATGAACGCATCCTCTCCAATTTTCGTGAAGCTGAAAGCAGTGGACAACCGGCCCTGCCGCCTGAACAGCTTTTCCTTGACAGCAATGGCATCGACGACCGTCTGCAGTCCTTCAAAAAAGTATATATTTCAGACTTTCAGGAGGATTCTCCCCGGCACATTCGCCAGACCACCGTCAATCATCGCCTCTTGAAGCAGGATATCGAACTGCAGCGGCGTCAACGGGGACTGCTTGCCCCTCTGACAGATCAGCTTCATGAATGGCAGGAGCAACGGGACCGAATTGTCATCTGCTGCCGATCAACCAGACACACCAAAAATCTTGCCGAACTGCTGAGCAAGCGTGGTTATGACATCGAAAAAATCAGTCCTCCCCTGCAGCTTGATACTATCGAGGTGAATGATCGCCTGCTGATCTGTGATCATCCCCTGCAGCGCGGCTTCAGTCTACCCGACAAGCATATCCACCTCCTTTCCGAGAGTGAGCTTTTCGGCGAGCTGCGGCTGGGTACCAAGGCCAAAAAACGGCCCAAGACTACTGATGTCCTGAACTTTGCCGAGCTCAATCATGGTGATATCGTTGTTCACCGCGACCATGGACTCGGGGTTTATGTCGACCTGGTCACCATGGAATATCAGGGCACCAAAAACGACTTCATGCTGATAGAATATCGGGATGGGGACAGACTCTACCTCCCCGTTGATCGCATGAACCTGGTCAGCAAATACGAGGGGCTTTCCGACAGAAAACCGCGTATCGACAAACTCGGTACCCAGGCCTGGAAAACGACCAAGTCCAAAATCAAGGAAGAGGTCTGGAAGGTCGCCCAGGAACTGCTCGATATATATGCCACCAGGGAGTTGAGAGAGGGCAAACGTTTCTCTCCACCCGGCGAACTCTACCATGAACTTGAAGAGTCATTTCCTTATGATGAAACTTCAGGCCAGGATCGCGCCATCTCCGAACTGATAGGCGATCTAACCTCGGATAGGCCCATGGACAGGCTGGTATGCGGAGATGTGGGCTACGGCAAAACCGAAGTAGCCATCCGCGGCGCCTTCAAGGTAGTCGAGGATGGCTTCCAGGTCGCCGTACTGGTGCCGACCACGGTGCTCTCCGAGCAGCATCTGCATACATTCCGGGAACGACTGCAGGGTTTTCCCGTGGCCATCGATTGTATCAATCGTTTCCGAACATCGGCCCAACAGCGAAAAATACTCAAAGATCTCGCCGAGGGAAAAATAGATATCATCATCGGCACCCACCGTCTTCTCTCCAAGGATGTTAAATATAGAAACCTTGGTCTTCTCATTGTCGATGAAGAACATCGATTCGGGGTTAGTCATAAGGAAAAAATCAAAAAGATCAAATCCGAGGTGGACATACTCACCCTGACCGCCACGCCAATTCCCAGAACGTTACAGATGTCGCTCCTGGGTATTCGGGACCTCTCGGTCATCTCTTCTCCACCCGAGCACCGCCAACCCATCAAGACTTTTGTGGCGCGCTTTGATGATCTGGTAATTAAAGAGGCTATCTCAAAAGAGATGCGTAGAGAGGGGCAGACCTTTTTCGTCCATAACAGGGTTAAATCGATCCAGAAGATGGCCGCTAAAATCCAGAAACTCGTACCCGGGGCACGCCTTGCCGTGGCCCATGGTCAGATGGCCGGCAAGGAGCTGGAACAGATCATGGTGCAGTTCGTCAACAAGGAGATCGATGTTCTGGTCAGCACCACCATCATTGAATCCGGTCTCGATATTCCCACAGCAAACACTATCATCATCAATCGTGCCGACATGTTGGGTCTTGCCGAAATATACCAGCTGCGCGGCAGAGTCGGCCGCTCTGCACGTCAGTCCTTTGCCTATCTCCTGGTCCCCTCCGTTGACGCACTTTCGCGTGATTCCAAAGAGAGATTACGATCACTGATGGATTACAATGAACTGGGCGGCGGCTTCAAACTTGCCATGAGCGATCTGCAGATCCGTGGCGGCGGCAATCTTCTGGGAGTGTCTCAAAGCGGCCATATAGCCGCCATCGGCTATGACCTCTATCTTGATCTGCTGCAGAGAACAGTGGCCGATCTCAAAACCAGGACAGAACTCGGCGATGAAAGTCAACGACAGGATGATATCGATCCCGAAATTAACCTGCAGGTGTCTGCCTATATCCCTGAGAGCTACATCCCCGATATCGGCCAGCGCTACATTGCCTATCGCCGCATTTCGGCTCTTGCACATCAAACGGATGAGCAATTCGAAGACCTCAAAGATGAGTTGACCGACCGATACGGCAGGCTGCCGCAGGAGACCGACCATCTCTTTGCCATCATGGCCTTGAAAAAATCTCTGTGTTTCCTCCGGGTCGGAAAACTGGAGAAAGGCAAGGACAGTCTGGTGCTGTCATTTCTGCAAGACACTCCCTTGCAGCCTCAGGCTTTATTGAGGTATATTGAGAAGCGCGCGGCCAAGGAAAAAAAATCACCTTCGAGACTGCTGCCGGACGGCAGGCTTATCGCGTCCACGGCAAAAACTGGAGAAGACGATATCTTCAAAACATGCCACAACCTGCTCACAGAACTACAACAGCTCACTCATGAATAAATCAGCCTCATACTCCGCACTGGATACACCTTATCCCTGGGACGCCATTGACACGGTCCTGCTCGATTTGGACGGCACGCTTCTGGATAAATATTTCGATGATTATTTCTGGGAAAAACATGTGCCCCAGGTTTTTGCCCGCAAGCACGGCCTTTCCTCAGCGGAGGCGGAAGAGTCCCTGCTCGCCAGATATCGCAGCGTTGAGAGCACCCTGCAGTGGACCGACCTCAACTACTGGACCCAGCAGCTCGATCTTGATATCGCCGAACTGAAGCGTGAGATCGACCATCTCATCAACGTGCACGATCATGTTCTCGATTTCTTTGATTTTGTCAAATCATTGGATAAACGACTCTGCCTCATAACAAATGCCCATTCCACCACCCTTGAGATAAAACTCGCCAAAACTGATATAGGATCTTTTTTCGACAGGATAATATGTGCAGAGGAAGTCGGAGAGGCCAAGGAACAACTGCAGTTCTGGCATGGCCTGGAAAATCTGCTGGATTTTGATAAAACACGAACTTTCTTTGCCGATGACACCGAGAAGGTTCTCCATGCCGCCAGGCAGTATGGTATTACACACCTGGTCCATGTCGCCAGACCAAGTTCGAAACTTGCCGCCCGTTACTCGCCTGACTATCACTCCATCGGCGATTTCAGCGAACTGATGACGCCATAGGTGATTGTGTCTTCAAACACCGGGGCGAGGCGAAATTATGCAAATGAGGAAAACAAAAATGAGGGACCGTGTCCTGCTGATAGCAGCTCTGCTTTTTTTTCTCCACTCCCCCCTCTGGGCAAGTCAGGAAAAACAGATTATCTACCACGGCAACCGGGGCAGCTCCTATTCCCTGCCGTCTCTGGTTATTGCCGCACTGCAGCGCCCCGATTTCATTGAGCTGCCATTGCTGCTCACCAGAGATAATATCCCTGTGGTCTTCGATGATCTCTTCCTTGATCCGCAGACCAATGTAGCCGATATATTTCCCGGACGCAGCAGACAGGACGGCAATTTCTACCTCATTGACTTTACACTTTCAGAAATACAGCAGCTTTCACTGCGCAGGCATGAGGGTGACCGAGGTGCCACAACTCATCTGACCAGTTTCGATGATGCCCTGGGTCTGCTGTCGCATCTGGGTTCGAGCTTCGGAGTCGCCCCTCGGATTTTGCCGGTTATCAAATATCCTTGGTTTCACGCCAATGAAGCCAGAGATATAAGTTCAATTGTACTTGATGCCGTTATCGCCAATTCCAACTCCGATACCGTCATCTTTCTCAAGTGTTTTGATCCGGATGAACTGCAGCGAATCAACCAGGACCTCCTGCCTGGATTGCCGTTAGAGGTCAAGCTGATCCAGGGTATAGAGGCTGCCGGCGGCCGTGAGACCATGCGCCGTGAAAAAGAGAGGTGGTCAGGTTATAGTTACGAGTGGCTCTTCACTCGCTTGGGCCTTCGGGTAGCTGTTGAATATGCCTATGCACTTATGCTCGATGATGTCGATGTGGTGGAAGAGGAAAATCTCAAACGCCTCATCGTCGACAGTCAGGGGTTGAGAATGAAAATCTTCATCACTGTACCGCAAGATTCTGTAATATCCCCTGAATCCTTTTACGAAAAGATTCTTTTTGAGTTGAATGCAGATGGCCTGGCACTTGAACATCCGGCAGGGCTACGTTCTTTCCTCAAGCAAAAGGCCTCTTCTGTGGAAAAACCACGGGATACCCCTTCGCCACAAGAAAAAAATGATGCTTCAGGCATTCTTAGCGATCCGGACGCACTCCTGGAAAGACTAAAAAGGGTTCAATAAGGACACCGGGATACAGCATAGTGGCAGAGAAATTCTTTTCCTTCGACAACACCGAAAGTCAGCTTAACGGCAGACAAACCTGCTCCCCCCGCTGGAACAACCACAGCTTCAGGGTGAAATTCCTGCATAGAGGACTGGAGAGAGGCAATTCCGCCGCCGGCCTTCTTCGTCAGTTTCCCGGATGTTTTCCGCAATGGGGCAACTGCCTCTTTACCTTTGATGTCGACGACCGGGAGTATGACTGGCTCGTTGTCTATCAGGATCTGCCACGCTCAAAGAGCTTCTTCACCGAAGAAAAACTGTGCTGCCCCCGGGAAAAAACCATTCTGATCACCGGCGAGCCATCCTCAATTTCAATCTTCGGCACCGATTATCTGAAGCAGTTCGGCCGCATTTTGAGTTTTCAGGAGCCATGGGCAATGCGGCACCCCAATGTCTTTTTTCATCATCCCGGCCTGATCTGGTATTATGGGCTCCCTTTTGGAGAGGAAGGCCGGTTCATTACCTGGGATGAATTGTCAGACACAGCGCCATTGCGAAAAAGCAGATCACTCTCCACGGTCTGCTCCCAGCGGCGCGGCGAAGTCACGCTACATTCTGCCAGGGTCGACTTCACCAAGGCCCTCAAAGCTGATATCCCCGAGCTGGATATATACGGACACGGGGTCCTGCCTATGCAGGACAAGGCCGAGGCCATTGCCCCTTACAGGTTTCATCTGGTTATTGAAAATCATGTCTATCAGCATCATCTGACCGAAAAAATGCCGGATGCCTTCCTTGGATACGCCCTGCCCTTTTATCACGGAGCGCCGAATGGTTCCGCCTACTTTCCCAAGGACAGCTTCATCCCCATAGATATCGGCAACTACCGCAAGTCTTTGGAAATCATCCGCTATCACCTTGCTAACAACGAATACCAGGATCGGCTTCCCGCCATCATCGAGGCACGAAGGCGCGTTCTCGAAGAACAGAACCTGTTCGCCATACTGCACCGTCTCATCAATGACACAAACGGGAAAATTACCAAGACCACGATGGGAAAAGTGATCCGCAACCGCTCGACTATGCGCATAAAAAATCCTGTCGCTGGTATCCGCAGCCTCAGTCAAAAGGGCGCCATAATAGCCTATCACCGTTTTCTGGCCCGCAAGCGCCGGAAGTCTCCGTAAGAGTTTTTTCCAGTACCTTTCCTTCACATCAGGTCGACCTGGACTTATGTTTCTTCACAGGGCACCGACCAAGACTTACAGCTGAAGTTGCGCCATTCATAACCGGCTTAGCCGTAGTTGCACTATCTCATCTGATATTTTATCAACCTATTCTCTCCGGGAAAGGGGTAAAATTAAAGAAATGACACCTGCGAGCATTCTCATTTACATTATTCTCACGGTAGCCTTGTTCTTTTTTATCACCGAGTGGATAAGAGCAGATGTGGTAGCAGTCCTGGTGCTGGTCACTTTAGTCATTACCAAGGTCCTGACACCTGAAGAAGCCCTTGCCGGTTTCAGCAGCAATGCGGTAATTACGATAGCTGCTCTGCTCGTCATCAGCTCTGGTCTGGTGCGCAGCGGAGTGGTCAAATGGGTGGCCGACCGGCTGATCACCATCAGCAGGGACAGCAGGTTTCTGCTGGTATTGGTTGGTACCGGGATCCCCGGTCTTCTATCCGGCTTTATCAATATCGTGGCAGCGGTGTCAATCTTCATTCCCGCAGCACTCCGCCTGGCCCGTCAAAATGGAATTGATGGTTCAAGGCTGTTGCTGCCCATGGCCGTAACCTCTCTGATGGGAGCAAACCTCTCCCTGATAGGAGCCTCCCATAACCTGGTGGTAGACAGCCTGCTGCAAAAATCCACTTCGGAAAGCTTCGGCCTTTTTGAATTTACCGCGATCGGTGCAATCCTCGTGGCACTGACCATCGGCTACACCCTGCTCGTCGGCAAAAAGATTCTGCCCGACCGCAGCAGCACCCAGGAAAAGCAGCATGAATCCGACGACGATCTTGTCAAAATCTACGATCTCAATGAACGCCTTTGGGAACTTCTGGTCAAGCCCGGATCTTCGGTGGCAGGTCAGCCGCTGCATGATCTTGGCATTGGCAGAAAATACGGCCTGAGTATCATTGCCGTTTTTCGAGGCGGCGCAGAGCTCTCAGTGGAAGATGGTGATTTTCGATTCCTGGAAAAGGACATTCTGGCCATCGGCGGCAGCAGGGAAATGATCATGCAGCTTGCCGGTGAGCACAGTGGACTGACCATTTTGGGCCAGCCCGATGCCCATGAAGAATTTTCATGGAGCCTTTTTGAGATGATTGAGGTGGTGGTTCCACCGCGCTCTACTGTAATCGGTAAGACCCTCCGGGATATTCATATGCGCGAAGAGACGGGCCTGACCTGCGTCGCCCTGTGGCGTGAGAAGCGCCCCTATCGCACCGATGCCAGAGATCGCCCTCTGCGGGAAGGCGATGGCCTCATGCTGTTCGGTACACGGGATCGGGTTCGGGAATTTGAACCGGCACCCGACTTTTTGTGGCTGCATCCTCCTCGCAGGGAAGAAGCGCCTCGGAAACTCCGGCACCTTGCCCCTGTTGCCGCTCTTCTCTTCCTGGCGGTTATTCTTAGTACCTTCTTTAACCTTTTGCCCATTGCCATTGCCGCCCTGCTGGGTGCAGCGGGGATGATTATTATCGGCACTGTCTCTCCCGGGCAGGCCTATGCAAGCATCGACTGGAGAACCATCGTCCTGATCGGCGGCATGTATCCTGTTGGTGCAGCGCTGGAAAAAAGCGGGGCAGCCTCTCAAATGTCAGAGATGATTGTCAGCACCGCAGGTGTTTTAGGCCCCCTCTACGCCTTGATTGCAGTAACACTTCTTACGGTGATCCTTACTCAGCCGCTGCATAATGCGGTAGTAGCTGTAATCATGACCCCTGTGGCAATCCAGGTGGCCAATTCTCTTGGCGCCAATCCCAAAGCATTCGCCGTTGCTGTAATCGTCGGTGCCTCGGCAAGTTTTCTCATGGCCGTGGGCCACCCCGCCCCCATGCTGGTGAAGAAGCCGGGTGGGTATACAAACGGTGATTACCTCAAGTTCGGTGTCGCTCTCATTCCGCTCATTGTAGTGGTGGTCGCCATAATGGTTCCCTTGATCTGGGGGCTGTAGGGAGGAGTCTTCCGGTGGTATCAGCGAGTGCTGCAGGCAGGGAACAGTGAAGAGCTGTCAGTTTTCTCCTCACCTTATCGGCGAATCAATTTCGCTGCTGCGAATACTTTCTAGTCCTTGTTCTTTGAGTTTATGCATGGCTTTTTCATAAGCCGGTGGATCAATGGGTTTGGTGCCGTCTTCAACCAATACTGCATTAAAGCCCAGCATCAAAGCATCGTTGAGCGTGTAGTTCACACAGAAATCTCCTGCGAGCCCTGAAACATATACTGTATCAACATTTCTTCCTTTCAGGTAGTCGCCCATACCGGTTGATTTCTTATGACCGTTATCAAAGAAACCACTATAGCTGTCTATGGCGGGCTCCATACCTTTACGGAAGATAGCTTCCACTTTGTTCATCTGCAGCTCTTTTGAGAAAGCAGCTCCTGCAGAGCCCTGTACGCAATGATCGGGCCAGAGGATCTGTGGTATTCCGTCAAGTTCGATCTCTTCCATGGCCTTTTTACCCGGATGATTCGAGGCAAAACTGGCATGATCAGGAGGATGCCAATCCTGGGTAGCGACAACCAGCTCAAAAAAATCCTGCAATCTGTTGGCTACCGGAATTACAACATCCCCCTGCGGAACTTCCAGGGCGCCTCCAGGCAGAAAATCATACTGAATGTCTACTATAAGCAGTGCTTTCATGTGGATTTCCGTTGTTTGAAGTTTCGAATCAACGTGTTGCGCATCTCATTAAGCTTTGTGCTCAAGCCCACTTTGTAGATATGCGGGTTCTCAAATCTTTTGTATTCGCCGGGCAGTCTTTTCAATCTGTTTTTTAAGTATTCATAGGACTCGGCGGGATGCTGTACCCGGTGCAGCGCTTTTCCTTTTTCCATCATTTTTTCCAGTAGTGGTTCGGATAACCAGGCCTGCAACTTCAGTGATTTACCCCCTTCGAAAGGATGATGTATCTCGCTGATCTCTCCCGGATCTTCCTCTGCCAAAGCGACGGCATCCGCCATGAACTCGCCATGATGATCGCTGAAGCGGTGTACCTGCTTCAATCCAGGAAAGGTCACTTTATGTACGGACTCCGAGAGCTTGAGCCGTGGCCTGTCCGAGGCCATTGCCAGTTTATAGACTCCGTCCAGGGCAGCATCCGGCTGCCCGGTCAGCACAGCCGTACCAATGCCGTATATATCGACCGGAGCATCCTGGTCCCGCAGACTTCTGATGACATGCTCGTCCACTTTGTTGGATGCCACGATTTTGACATAGCCAAGTCCGGCCTTATCAAGCATCTGCCGGGCATTTTTGGCCATATAGGCCAGATCCCCGCTGTCCAGTCTTATCCCGGCCAGCCGATCTCCCCTCTCCTCCATTTCATGAGCCAACCGAATTGCATTGGGAATGCCGGAGTACAGGGTATCGTAGGTATCGACCAGAACTATGCAGTTGTCTGGCCGTGCTTCTGCAAAGTGGCGAAAGGCGGTAATTTCATCATTGTAGCTCTGAATAAAGGAATGCGCCATGGTGCCGCTGGCTTTAAGGTCATACATAAAGGCCGAGTACACGTTGGAAGTGGAATCGAAGCCCCCCACGATGGTGGCGCGTGAAGCATGAATAGCCCCCAACCCATGCGCCCTTCTCATCCCAAAATCGGTCAGAATCTTGTTGTCTCCGGCAACAAGCCGCATTCGGACCGCCTTGGAGGCGATCAGCGAGGAGAGGTTAAGCATATTGAGCAACAGCGTTTCGCTAAGCTGTGCCTCTATGATGTTTCCGCGCACCTCGACAACAGGCATATTGGGGAAAACAATTTCCCCTTCCTTGACAGAGTAGATGTCGGCCCGGTACCGAAAATCCTTGAGATATGCTAGAAATTTCTTATCGAAACCATTCTCCTCAAGGTATTCAATATCATCCACCTCGAAATGCAGCCCCTCCAGGATCTGCAGCAGATCATCAAGGCCTGCAAAGACCGCGTATGCTCCCTTGAAAGGATTCTTGCGGTAGAAGTAATAGAAGGCGGCAGAATCGTCTTTTCTGCCATCCAGAAAATACGCCTGGGCCATGGATAGCTGGTACATATCGGTGTACAGGCCTGCATGTTTTTCTAAAATCCTCATCCGCTCATATCCAGTAAGGGTTGACAGTAAATATCCGGAAGATTGCTCCAGGTCTGGCAGCAGAAAGATTTTTTATTCTTAATAAAGTATAGCAGTCGGGGAGCTTTTATTCAAAAATCAGTAAGGAGTATTGCAGAAATCAATACACATCCGTGGAGTCCGGAGAGGAAAGGAAGTATCTTATAGCTGAGACCAGATTCTCTCCGAGCCAGACCCTTTTTTCCTGCCATACCCTTTTTTCCTGCCATACTTGAGGTAAGGCACGATTACATCGTTTTTCCCCCCGCCCGTACCGTCATAGATTACTGAAACCACCGGCACGCCGGTCTTCTCAGCGATTTTGCCTTTCATGGCTTCAGTTATCAACGAAGCGCAGCAGAGTGCCGGGCTGGCCTGCACAAAGAGCGAGACATCGCCGTAGTGTTTTTTGATGTAATGAATCTTGAGGATATTATCCATGGATTCACCGGTATTCTCTACGGAGATCCCATACTCCGCAAGGATGTCTTCCGCATTGTCTTCGTAACTGTGCAGCGAATGCTCAAGAATACGGTCGAAAATCATGCTGTATTTTTTTTCAAGGTGCAGCATGGTGGCCAGAATAGCCCTGTTGGACAAGAGATCGAGATATTTTCCTTCATTGAACCACTTCCTGAAATAGGTTCCGGCAATCATTTTGGCATATTCACTGTAGGGCGTTGTGATGACTTCGCCCCCGTGGCTCTCGATAAATCGGGTCAGATCCTGGTTCATCACCCTGTTGTCCCTTACATAAATATCACCGAAGATTGCCACCTTGGGACGCCGTTCATCCCTGGTTTCAATCCACTGAAACTGGGTAATGATCTCACTCAATGCCTCTTCCTTGGAACGTTTTCCCCGAAAGGCGTCGCAGAGAATGCGAATGCTCTTCTCCAGCACCCTGTCGGTTTTGCCTTTGTCCAATTCGTAAGGTCGTACGGCGCAAGCCACACGCCGCAGGAGTCCCCCGAACATGTGGGCAAAATATCCGTTCATAGCCGCACGCAAAGAGATATCGGCAAAGCTCAAATCGCCGACATAGATGCCGGCGCCCTCCATGCCGCGTTCATGCAGAATGGTTTTGATATGATGGGGATAGAGCCTGATATTGCAGGCGAGGGTAGAGCGGTTGAGCCAGAGAACAGTCTTCTCAGGTGCCAGATCATAATGATGCATGGTCGCCACGAATCCCTCGGCAACGGCATTGAGAGGGATACATTGGCCACTGTTATATTTCAGGCTCTGCCGGATAGTTTCATCCGATTCCTTCATGGCATAGGCGGTATGGCCTTCCCGCTCCAGTACCGCCGCCAGAAAAGCACAGGTTATCCTGTCCCAGTTAGGCAGGACAATGGTTTTACCTCTGAGATCATTCTCGTGCCGGGGATTGATATAGCGATAGTCCGGCAGAGCAAGGGATACAATGTCATTCGCCTGCTGATGATGATTACGAAAAGAACGGACAGCAGCCTCTATCCGCGTCTCATACCCGACACTCGAATCATGTTCGTCCAACTCGAGAATGAGATAGGGCTTATTGTTTTGCTCCATCAGCGCCTTGAAATATTCCAGGGTGAAGGAGTCCGGCGAGCATTTAAATGAAGTAACAAAAACAGGGTAGATGCCTTTTTTCTGAGCGACAACCTCGGCGACTTCCAGAATTTTTGCAGAATGCTGCCAATGAATTTCCTCCAGCAGTGGCGCTATCTTCTCAACATCAGCTTCGCTATAGGGGATCATATCCTGGAAGAAGGTATTGATGCCCTGTGATGCAAATATCTCCGGAATACCGCAGTTCATCGAGGGAGACAGAACGGAGTAGGGCCGACCCAGAAGGACCACGTCGACATCGCCGCTTTTGCCGGTGTTTTCCAGAAAAAACTCCTGTAGAGCCTGACGGTACTGTCGGTTCTGTTCCATTGCATGATCATACGCTTGGGATATCTCGATAAACCCTGGAGAATCCTTCAGGATGCCTTTAAGCATTCTGTAAATCTGGATTTTGGCATGAAAAGAGGTATAGAGATAGCGGATGACCGGCGACAGAATCCTTCCCGTGGTCCGCTCACCTATGGTGGCGATGATGCCCGGCAGGAACTGGGTATAATAGCAGAACTGCCGGCGTGCCTCACTGTTTCTGTTTTCAAGATAAAAAGGCAGAAATATGTAATCGCTGCGCTCCAGCAGGTAATCAACATGACCGTGCATCGCGGTAATGGGTACACAAAACTCCGAGAGACTTATTTTCTTACCTGCCGGCACTCTGCCTTTCTGGGCCGAACTGGAAATTGTCCGAATACCGAGAGTGGCAAAAAAATTCTGCCAGAACGGCAGATCCTCTACCATATGCACCGCTGCCGGCAGGCCGATGACCAGGTCTTCACGCGGTGGTGCCGGTTTTTGCTGAGGTAGCAGTTTTCTCCTGTGGCGCAGCAAATCCATGGCGCCGGTATCCTTGTGCACAAACGAGGTATCCTCATATTCCCTGCCGCAGAGGAATCCGTAGGCAACCTTGCCTGATGGTGTATCGGCAATGGAGATTTTGCAGCTGTTGTTACACAGCTCACAGACCTCAGAGGTCACCGGAATTTCTTTGCGGTAGAGTTCGAGTCCCTTGAAGGCGGTACTCTCGCCGGCCATCTCTTCGCGGGCGACAAGTGCTGCTCCGAGTGCGCCGGTAAGGTGGCAGAACTTCGAGACCATGATCGGCTTTCTGAGCCGTTGTTCGAATGCCGCAACCAGCGGCCTGTTTTTCGCTGTGGCGCCCTGGAAGAAAATAGTATTGCCGATATTCTTCTCCGAGGCCACCTTCATCAGATAATTTTCCCGCACCGAATGCAGAGCCGAAGCCAGTACCTCGTCGACGGTGAACCCTTCGCTGAGATGATGGTTGATGTCGCGTTCCATGAAAACTGTGCATCTGTCGCTTGCCATGGGAGCCTGAACACCTTCGGCACGGACTCCATATTCCTCGACACTACAACCCAGGCGGGTGGCCTGCTCTTCGATGAAAGAACCGGTGCCGGCAGCGCAGACATTGTTCATGGTCGAAGAAGTCACCCTACCGTTTCGCAGGGTGGTGAATTTGGCATCCTGTCCGCCGATTTCAATGATGGTGTCCACCTCCGGATCAAGCTGTATAGCCGCCCTTGCATGAGCGGTAATCTCATCGAGAATGATGTCGGCGCCGATAATCTTGCCGATGAATTTCCTTCCCGAACCGGTGGTGGAACACTGCATGATTTGAAAACGAATGTTCTTGTCCTGTTCAATCCCCGCTATGGCCTCAAAGATATGCTGCACCGCCGGCAATGGCCGTCCGGCCGTGCGGGTATAGAGGCCGACCAGCACCTCCTCCTGGTCGTTAAGCAGCACCGCCTTGGTGCTGGTTGAGCCGATGTCGACACCCAGGTAGACCTGCTCTGCCTGGTCCGGCATCCGATAGATATCAACCTCCACCGGGTTGTTCCATTGGGTGCCATGCTCATACCTCTCCAGGCTGGAGAAATCCGGATACGTCGACAGCGAAAGCTGCAGGGGCGGATAAAAATATTTTTTCTCCACCGCGGAGGAACGCAGAATATCCGCGGCCGAGTCAATAGTGATTGCGGGAAACTCCTGCTCCTCAGCAAGGAAACACAAGGCAGCCCCCAGAGCCCCATAAAGGTTTCCCTGTTCGGGCACCTTAAGTGAGACCGAGGCCAGTTTCTCGATATGATCGACAACTGCTCTGTTTCTCGAGACTCCTCCACAGAAGAGGATCTCCTGCGGCAGTCTGCCGGCGGAAAAGAGGGTATCGACTATATTTTTTGCCAGTCCGCGGCAGAGTCCGTCGCTGATCTCTTCATACTGATAGCCTTCCTGCTGGGCATGAATCAGATCGGTCTTGGCGAATACCGCACAGCGCGAAGCGATCCGGGGACAGCGACCGCTGTTACGGTTGGCGGTAAGACTGAGCTCCTCAATATCTTTCATTTTCAGCCGGGAAGCCTGCTGGTCGAGAAAGCTTCCGGTTCCTGCGGCACAGGAGGTATTACAGGTGGAACCGGCGTAATGCCCCTGATCATCGAAGGTGGAGTAAAAGAATTTTTCCCCCCCGACAACCAGCACTGCCCGCTGTTCACGATGATACTGTCTGACCGTCTCAATCACAGCTATCTGATTGTCGTACCTTTGCTGCGCTTGAACCACAGCAGGGGTAGAGCCGGTGGCGACCACATGCGTCACACCCTCAAGACCTAATTCCTCCACCATCTGCTGCAGGGTATTTTTGATGTCACCCTTATGAAAGCGGTAGTCGCTGGCCAGGAGCCTTTTGTCACCATCGAGTTTGACAACACTTACGGCAACCGATCCTGCATCTATGGAAAGAATGATTTTTGCAACAGACATCAGATCCTCTTTCTGTATCGACAATTGTGGAAAGCCAGGCCAGTACTAAAGCTTGTCTTTTATCTCTTCCCAGAATTCATGCAAACCCCTTTTCCAGCCATGGATATACATGCGGGCATAATCGTTCACGGTATCGTCATGCAGGGCCATCAGCTTGCTGCCTTCGATCTTTTCAGAAAAATAGGGCCCGAGAATCCTGTCCCAGGGTCCGTTGTCAAGATCTTTCCAGGCCAGGGCATACATGATATCATCATAAACGGCACTTTTGCTCCAGAGCACGCCGTCACGCTTGCCGGTATCAAAAAAATCTCCCTCGGATTGTGCCTTTTCCTTGCGCAACCGCTCTATGACTTCGCTAAGATCGAGATCTTCCTGAATTCTTCTCTGGAAATCCTCTTTTTTCTGGATCGCCTCCGCCACAGCATCCTGAAACATCTTCGAAAGATTGAAAGATCTTCTCCACCTTTCCATCTTTTCGTACAACATATCCGGGATGCTGACAGTCACCTTCCTTGCCATCACAATACCTCCCCTGTTACTAAGTACGTATTGCTCAATTATATACGTATCGCACCTGAAGTCAAGCATCACTTCCCGTTATTCATAGCAAGGGAGAAGGGTTTTTTCTTATGATTTTTCCAATAGATCGGCAGTCGCAGAATTCAACCGCAAGGGGAGTACGGAACAGGAGGTAAATACGGCCTCGGTTTGAAATGGCAGGAAGAGTTAAAGCTGATGGGAGTTGATCGCCAACAGACAATGCAGGGTTATAGCGGACCCGATGGCGTCATCATTGAAGTCGAATCGCGGATTATGCAGGGGGAAATCCTCCTCACCCGGCATGCCAAGTCCGAGCCACCAGAAGGCACCTGGAACATGTTCAAGATAGAAAGAAAAATCTTCCGCTCCAAGAGAAGGCGGATAGTCACATCGAATATTTTCCCGGTTGATGGTCTGCGCCGCGGTTGCGGCGACATATTCACAGCAGTGCCGGTCATTTTCGAGGAGGGGATAGCCCCCATAGAATTCTATTGTTCCCTTGGCGCCATGGGCACGTGCAGTCCCGGTGACAACCTCTCTCAGCCGCTTTTCCAAAAAGTCTCTGGTTTCACGGGAAAGAGCTCGCAGGGTTCCTTGCAGGTTCACCTCTTCCGGTAAGACATTAGGTGCCTTGGAGGCCTCAAAGGTGGGAATAGATATCAGAGCTGCTTCCAGCGGGTTGATGTTTCTTGAAACTATCGTATGGGCTGCACAGATGATCTGGCTGGCTGCCAGTACGGTGTCTATTCCCTTATGAGGCATAGCCGCATGGGTCCCCCTGCCTCTGATCCTGATGCTGAAATATCGTGAGGCCGCCATCATCGGGCCGTTGCGTAAGCCAATCGTTCCAAGAGGCAGGGAGGGGGTGCCGTGCAGCCCGAAGATGGCTCGGGGCACCGGATCTTTAAGGGCGCCGTCTTTTATCATTTCCCTGGCGCCGGCTCCATTCTCCTCTCCCGGCTGAAAGATAAATTTCACCGGTCCCGGCAGCTTCTCCACGATTTCGCCAAGGACGAGAGCCGCACCGGCGAGACAGGCGATATGACCGTCATGGCCGCAACCGTGCATCAACCCTTTTTTTCGGGAGGCGTGGGAAAAACGGTTTTGCTCCTCCATTCTCAGGCAGTCCATATCGGCACGAAGGGCGATACATGGCCCCTTCTTTTCCCTGCCCAACAGGGCAACGACTCCGGTGGTGCCCACTGCTGTCCTTAGCTCCATCCCCTTTATCTTTTCAAGATGTTCAACGATGGCAGCTGCCGTCTCAAATTCTTCATAAGCCGGTTCGGGATTCCGGTGAATCTGTCTGCGCAGTTCTTTCATTCGCGGGATAATCTTATCTATTCTGCTTTTTAGATCTTTCATTATTGTCGGATTACTGATTAATTTTTATCCTGATTACTCTTAATCCTCAGCTGCAGGCCATAAGATGCTGTTTTCTGCGGTAATCAGATTTTTTTACCGCATTAAATGACTGACCGCCTTCTCCAGCCCATCGAGTGAGAGCTCAAACATGGGAAAGATAGAACGGATAACACCGATGGTATGGGTGTAATGCCACACACTTTCTTCGACCGGATTGAGCCATACGGCATGCGGAAAGATTTTTGCTAAAAAGCGGAGACGCTCCACACTGGGTCTGCCGCTTCGTTCAAAGGCATAGATAGAACCGTCCGTTGACATCAACTCGTAGGGCGCCATGCTGGCATCCCCGACGATAATGAGCCGGGTGTCCGGATCCCTTGCCCCGATTTCATCAACGGTAACCGGCCTTCTGTAGCGTGCCGGATCCTCCCAGAGAAGATCATAGATAGTGTTATGGAAGAAATATGTCTTCACATCCTTGAACTGGCTGATCGAATGGGCAAAAAGCGCCTGGACCAGATCGACATGGGGCTCCATTGACCAGCCGCCATTGTCGATGGCCAGTATCACCTTAAGCCTGTCCACCACCGCCCGCTGATAAACAAGTTCTATCTCACCGCCGTTCTTCATGGTCTGGTCGATGGTGGCATCGATATCCAGCAGATCCCTGGCGCCACGGGGCACCAGATTGCGCAGCCGCTTCAAGGCTTCACCCATCGAGACGCGGCTTAAAGGAGCATGCATTGAATAGTTTTTATAGCGCCTCTCATTGGCAACCTTAATCGCGGTTTTGCCGCGGGACACCCCTCCCACCCGCATTCCACCTGGATGATAGCCTGCGTGTCCCACAGGTGAGGTTCCTCCGGTACCGATCCATTTTGAACCGCCATCGTGGCGGCCCTCCTGATCTTTGAGCCGCTTCTTGAAATAATCGAGCAGTTCCTCGGGAGACATGCGTTTTAATTCATTTTCATCCAGGCCCAGACTGTCGGCCAGCTCTTTGGGGTTTTTCAGCCACTCGTCCAGCATGCCCATGGCGATAAGGTCAAACTCTTCCTCTTCCCTCCCGGGGATATCGACGCCCTCGAAAATATGGGCAAACACCTGATCATAGAGATCAAAATATTTTTCACTTTTGACCAGAACCGTCCTGGCCGTAGCATAAAAATCCTCAACGGAGCCTACCAGCCCATAGGCCAGTGCTCTATGGAAGGTAAGAAAGGAGGTGGGACTTACCGGAATTCCCACTTCTTTCAGGGTATAGAAGAATTGAAGAAACATAAATTATCTAAAGAGGCTTCTTTTGGTCAATGAGTTGCCCGCACGCTGATAATCACCGCTCTTCTTGAAGAGCACACCGAGATAGGGCAGCTCCCTGGCCAGCTTTTTGCCGCTGTTAAAATCGGGATCAGCCTGCAGAGCGCGTATCCAGTTGATCAGTTCCCTGGTAGCGGGTCTTTTTTCGACCCCATCTATATTTCTCAGCTCATAAAAGGCAGCTATGGCATTTTGGGCCAGCACATCGGAAATATCACCAAAGTGAGCATCTATAATTTTACGCATCATCTTCGGTTCCGGAAAGGCTATATGGTGGAAATTGCAGCGGCCGAGAAAGGGATCTGAGAGATCTTTTTTCGCATTTGAGGTGATGATAATCACCGGTCTGTGCTGTGCCCTGACCACTTCATCGGTCTCCAGTATATCAAATTCCATCTGATCAAGTACATCAAGCATATCATCCTGGAATTCCGTTTCGGCCTTATCGATCTCGTCGATCAGCAAAACGCATCTCTTCGGGGCGACAAAGGACTGGCCTATTTTGCCCATGCGAATGTACTCGGTGATTTCACTGACGTTTCGTGTTGAATCGCCGAAACGGCTGTCATTGAGCCGGGTCAGCGTGTCATATTGATAGAGAGCCTCTATCAGTTTCATATTCGACTTGACGTTCAGAACAATCAGCTCCATGCCCAAACTGCCGGCCACGGCATGAGCCAGCATGGTCTTTCCCGTCCCGGGCTCTCCCTTGAGAAGCAGGGGCATCTCCAGTGCCATTGAGATATTAACGATTTTGGAAAGTTCCTCATCGAGGACATAATTCCGCGATCCTTCAAACCTGGTCATATCCATAATACTCATTACCTCATTTTAATACGTTTCAATATGATTCTTATGTATCTTACCGGTAAATAACACCGGAATGTTTCTTCCATAGAAAAGAGAAAGGTTCTTCAATCATTTTGCCGCATTTATACATATTTTCTCAAAATAAAGAAGAGATTACCTGCAAAAAAACTGCAGGTCGTCCGGAATTTTTTGGCATCTCCCCCCTTTTCTCCTCTCCATCGATATGGTATAAGCGACTGATATCTTGAAAATGGCTGCATGCTTTTTTCATCGCGGCATCTTCAGGAAAAGGGTACATTACATGAAGAAGAAAAACCACTCATGTAAAGTGCCAGATTGTTTTTTAGTAATTTTTCAGCTAGCCAGGGAGAAGAGTAATCCATGAAGATTTTGATAGCCGAAGATGATTATACCTCGCGTTTAATGCTGCAGGTTATTCTGGAAAAATGGAAATACAAGGTCGAAACAGCTGAAAATGGCACTGAAGCATGGGACTTGCTGCAGCACAAGGAACCACCCCAGATAGCTATCCTGGACTGGGAGATGCCCGAAATGGACGGTCTTGAAGTCTGCCAGAGGGCCAGAGCCCTGGAACTGGACACCCCCATCTACATCATCATGCTTACCGGCCGCAACACTACGGACGATATTGTCTATGGCCTTGATGCCGGTGCCGACGACTACATCACCAAACCTTTCGACGAAAATGAGCTCAGGGCGAGGGTAAGGGTAGCGGAGCGAATGGTGACCATACAGCATTCACTGAGCAGCACTGTGGAAGAGTTGCGCAGGGCGCTGGATCATGTCGATACCCTTCAGGGAATCCTGCCCATCTGCATGCATTGCCACGGCATACGAAGTGATGATGAAGCCTGGTATAAACTGGAAAAGTATATCGAAAACAACACCATGGCAAAATTCAGCCACAGCATATGTCCGGACTGCCTCTCGAAACATTACTCCGAGGAAGACTGAAGCCGGGTTCCGCCCCGTTTATTGTTCGGGTTGAGATGCTTCGGAGTGCTCTCTTTCAACACCGGAGAGCACGCCATAATTACGACTTCAAGTAGCTTATACGCGCAGCATGTCCAGGTACGTGCTGCTGCTCATCAGTTCCTCCAGCTCACTTAAATCCGCAGGTTCTATCGCAACTATCCAGTTCTCGTTGGGATCTTCATTGAGAAGCTCCGGCTCGTCCTCGAGTTTTTCATTAACTGCGACTATAGTACCGCTTATAGGGAGATACAGTTCGGAAACAGCCTTAACCGATTCCAGCCCGCCGAATTCATCACCTTTCCTGAATTCATCGCCGACGTCAGGCAACTCAACAAAGACGATATCTCCAAGCTGGTCCTGGGCATAATCACTTATGCCGATCTTGATGTGCTCCCCATCCTCCATTGCCCACTCATGGTCTTCCGTATAGCTCCGATCACCCGGAACGTGCAGCTCGCGTATTTCCTTCATAACCTTTTCCTTATAAAATATTTCTCTGGATAAAGTCCACTGCCCAACACGACAACCGTCACGAAACCTGGATTTGACCGGCAACTCCCAGGAATTTCATGCAGAGGTAAAACTATCATGGCAAACTCACAGCTCCTTTTCAAGATAATTACACCATCTATTCATTACTCAGGCACTGGAGTGTCCTCAATAGCTATTAAGCTTCCGACAACACGTATAATAATTTATCTCAGGCTTTTCGTTTTTTAGCGAAAAAAACAATCGGCCGCAAAAAAATTTGCCCCCCGACTCCTTCCCCGGATCCGCTTATTTTATCTTTTTATTTCGGCGATAAAGGCATTCGACGATTCTATAGCTGCATTCATCTGCTCGATTAAAGTTTCTATCTCTCCCTCGAGATGTGCAAATTCCCCCTGCAATGATCCTATGGCCTGTGCATTTAAATTGTGCTTGAGAAAAAGAACGTTGTCACGAAATATTCTCAAAACCGGCTCCATGCTTTTTTCGGCGCGGTGCATGCTTTGCAGCATCTGAGAATAGCGCGATTTCGTTAGGTTGAGCTGCTCTCTGCTGCTGCTCCGCAACTCCCTGTTCTGATAGAGTTCCAGTTCCTCAGCCCATTCCTCGAAAAGCGCCTCCGACACTGCTTCAACCTTATCTATTCTGTCCGAGACCTGGTCAGCCGCTTCACGGCTTGCCTCATATTCGGCATTGAGTTTGTCATAGGCCTTTTTCAAATCGGTCTCTTGCAGAGAGACCACGGCATCGAATTGTTCCAGGGCCGAGGCGAACTGCTCCTGGACGTCCTCCTGTGAATCCCTGGCTTTTTCCACGCGGTCCACCATAATGTCACGCTTGTGGATACCCACCTTTTCCATGGCGTTATAATATGTCCCGGAACAGCCGCCACTTAGCACCAGAACGACCGCCACTATGGCAGCATAGGACAATATCAGCGATACTCGCATTTCGTTCTCCTTTTTTTCTTTTTCGAGCCCGGCCAATTCAGGGGATAAGTAGAATCTTTCCGGAATTTCCGGATTCCAGAATCTGCCGGTGCGCTTTTCGAGCCTCTTCCAATGGCAACTGCTGGGCAATCTGCGGCACCAGCCTGCCGCTGCTCATCAGCTGATAGAGCCCCACCTGCGCTTCCTTCATTTCCTCATCGGAGCTGTTAAAAAGCGACATGCCCAGGATTTCGGTTTCCTTGGCCATAGTCGCTCGCGGGTCTATGGTGATCTCACCGCGGCTGCCGATGACAACGACCCTGCCCCTGGTACCGAGCAGCGCTAAATCATTAGCCAGATTCACATTAGC